>JALOPY010000012.1 GCA_025453735.1 bacterium
TCATAATGTGCCATCTTCCTTTTCATCGCGCCGAGGGTCGTCAACGTTGCTCCCACACCGATAAATTTGTCGATGGGCTTCGAAATCGCAATCGTGCGAATGGTGTTTTGAATCATGCTATTGACCTCGTTGCACTCTTCTTGCGTCACCGGATCGGAAAGGAGAATGTCTTCAGTCAATCGCACTACGCCGATGTTGAGGCTGATCTTATTTCGAATTTGCCCATCACGGCCAGAAATAAATTCTGTGCTTCCTCCTCCAATATCGAAAATCAAAAAATTTCCCTGGCGAATATCCAGGCTGGATCGAACCGCCAGAAAAGAAAGTCGGGCTTCATCATCGCCGGAAATAATTTCGACTGAAACGCCAAATTTATTTTTTATTTGGTCGATGAAATCGCTGGCATTTTTTGCGCTCCGCAACGCCATCGTGCCGATTGCATAAATTGGATCGACATTATTTTTAGAAGCAATATCAACCATCTCGCCAATGACAGCAATATTTCTTTTCATCGCTTCCGGGCTTATTTTTCCCGTGCGATTCAAGCCTTCACCGAGACGGGTGACCTCGGCTTTGTCAAGAATCGTTTTCCATTTTCCTTCATGAGTTTTTTGGGCAATATGAAATTTGATGGCGTTGGTGCCGATGTCCATTACCGCGTATCGTGGCATTGAAAATTCCCTTCCCTTTTGAAATTGGCTGTGGTAAAGATAACTGAATGCAAATAAAAAGGCAAGCTTTTTGTAAAAAATTTTGTCTTGACATTTAAATAATATTTATCTATATTTTTCGCGGGATTGGATTTCAGGATAAACCTCGCTGAGTGTTTGAAAATTTGTTTAAATTATAAAAATGCGAAGCACTGTCATGAAACAAATAAGAACACTATCTGTCTTGCTATTCATTATTATCAGCTCAACAATTTCATTTGCTCAGCCGCATCTTGCAAATACCAGCCCGATTTTAGATGTGCCGCAAGGTTTTATTTTAGAATCGCTCTGTAGCTATGGCTATAATAGCACTACAATCAACACGATTTCTAATATCAGCAACACCAACCCTGCCAATATGTTTGTTTATAATCGAATTTCGTTTGGCATATCCTATCAGGTTGAATCAAAAATCAAAGAATCATGGTATGCTGATATCGATCATTATCGAAAGAACCTGGCATTGCCAAAATCGTTCAGTTTGATTCTGCCATTAAATCAAATAAGGATTGGACTGGGCTTTAGTCAAAAATATAATTCTGAAAAAGACTTTGGAGCGTTTGCTATAACAATTGTTGATACTTCCAAACCAGCAGTTTATCTGGATATCGGAACGGTTAAATTTTTTAAAACATGTCTCCTGTTTGATTATTCTCTATCTTTTGCCCATACATTTAAAAATATTATAACCGACCATGATACCCTTGACTTGGGAGTTAAAATTAGCCTGTATCGATTGCTTAATGAATTCAATTCTAAAGTATTATACATGCTCCCTGAATACCAGAAGAATGACTATTCCATCAACGATAAATACTCCGATAGTGAATTGGGCTTTGCCCTCGGAATAAAATATCAGTTTAAAAATTTGCAAATCGGCATGGCCTTTGAAAAAGGGACTAATTTTAATAAGAAAGGCAAAGATTTCTACCTTATTGGAAAATACCCTGATGAATGGTCTGTTGGTATTCTTTCGAAGCTATCCAATCAAATAAAGATTGCTGGTGGTTTGAATTTTCTTGTCTGGAACAATCCGAATGTTGATGGTATCAAAAATCAGATCGAACCGTATGGCAGCATTATTTATCAGTTCACTGAAAAAGCTGCTTTTTCGACAGGCGTTTTTCATACCAATTATCGCAGTCGAGATTGGTCAGGCTTTTGGGCCGACAGATTTAATGCATTGTATGTTACAGCAGGATTTTTGTATTCACTGAAATTTGTGGACGTTGTTTTGGCGCTTGCTGATAGCCATCTGTTTTCAGGCGAATGGCGCAAGCAGACGATTTTCAAGATTGGTCTGGGCTATCGGATAAAATAATGCAACAATTGCTCAATAAATTTTTTCAGATTGAATTATGGCAACAGAATTAGAAACAATAATCCAACCTGGGATCGAGAAGAAAAAGACCCGAAAACTCAAAAAATCTCCGTTACGTCTCCCTCGCTACAACGTCGTGCTGTTAGATGATAATGAGCATACGTATGATTACGTGATCGAGATGCTGATGCAGCTTTTTGGTCATAATCGAGCAAAGGCATTTCAAATGGCATGTGTCGTGGATAGGGTGGGGCGGGTGATTGTCGATACAACGACTAAAGAACGTGCGGAGCTAAAACGGGACCAAATTCATGGTTATGGTGCAGATTGGAGAATCCCGCATTGTCGCGGTTCAATGTCAGCGGTGATAGAATCTGTGGCATGGAGACATTGATGGATTTGATAGAAAAGTTAAACCAGGTTTTGCAACGAAGAAAAACGACCGGGATTGAAACATTCTTTTCGCGAAGGAAATGATAAACCAAAATTATGGTCGTTTCAAATACAATGAAAAAAAGATCGGGATATTGTAATGACATTTTCGCATCAACTCGGCTGGAATGTTTTTTTTGATCGGCATTTCAAGTCATTTCAGGAACAGGGATTTGCAGTCGGTCGCATCGCCATCGAAAATCGTGATAATTACCTGGTTCTATCCGGGGGCAATGAATATATGGGAGAGGTGACCGGGAAATTATTATTCAATGCCAGTTCTTCTTCCGACTTTCCCAAGGTTGGCGACTGGGTGGTCGTTTCGCTGTTTGAATCGGAAAACAAAGCCATCATTCACGAAGTGCTTCCCAGGATGACAAAATTCTCCCGCAAGATCGCGGGAGGAAAAACCGAAGAACAAATCCTTGCCACCAATATCGATATTATTTTTATCGTCCAGAGCTGTGATAATGATTTTAGTCTCCGCAGGTTGGAGCGACAGTTGATCATGGTTTATGAAGGCGGAGCGAAGCCGATTGTCGTGTTGAATAAAATCGATCTGTGCGATCAATATGAGGAATATATTTCACAAATTTTTAGGATTGTCCCTGATGATGAAATAGTCGCGGTGAGCGCCAAAACTGATTTGGGGATGGATCGGCTGAAAAGTTTGCTTGAAGCGGGAAAAACTTTTGTATTTATCGGATCCTCAGGTGTCGGCAAAACATCTTTAATCAATAAAATTATTGGGAAAGATCTTTTTGAAACGAATGAAGTCCGAGAAAAAGATGATACAGGCAGACATACAACGACCAGACGACAATTGATCGTCCTTCCTGGCGGCGGGTTAGTGATCGACACTCCAGGGCTGCGAGAATTTCAGCTCTGGGAAGCAGATGAAGGGCTGGATGAAGTTTATGGGGAAATTACCGAACTGTCTGTCGATTGTCGATTTTCAGATTGTACTCATACCCAGGAAATCGGCTGCGCCGTTATTGAAGCGGTAGAAACTGGGAAACTATCAAAAGATCGTTATGAGAGTTATTTGAAATTAGCCAAAGAATTGGTATATTTGAAAAATCGGCAGGAGCAAAATCGTTATAATAGCAAAAACAGATTTAAATCGATCAGCCGAGCAATAAAGAACTTCAAAAAGTTGGATCACAAAAGCAAGTTTCGCTGAAAATACAACAGGTTTCCTAAACCTGGAAGGTTTAGGAAACCTTTACTCTACAAATCCCACACTGTTCACATAAAGATTGATTCCCCTCATAGCCATATTTTTTTCTGACTGCTTCCAATTTCATAATTTCATCCGGGGATAAGGTTTTAACCCGACCTAATTGACGGGCGACAAGCGTCACCTGGGCGCAATATTCGACCTTCTCCAATTTTCGATACGCTTCGATGAGACTTTTTCCAACAGTGAGAACGCCATGTCGGTCGAGAATCAGGGCATCGTGATTTTTGATCAATTCATGGATGGCTCTGGCGCCCTCGTCAGTGGAAATAGTGGCATATTCAGTCGTGGGGATGGTTCCGAAAATGACGACAACTTCGGGAATAACGCATTGGGCTAACGATTCCCCTGCGATAGTAAATCCCGTCGTGATTGGCGGATGGGCATGTAGCACGGCATTGATATCGGGTCGCTCCCGATAGGCGGCCAGGTGCATGGAGAGCTCGCCAGTGGGTTTGCTGCCCGATAGCACCTTTCCATCGAAGTCAACATAAACCAGTTGCTCAGCTTTCAATTCACCAAGACAACTGCCGCTGGGTGTAATCAAAAAACGATCGCCCATCACTCGGACGCTGATGTTTCCATCCGTCGCAGTGACCAATCCTTTATCATAAGCCTGCTTGCCGATTGCGATAATTTCACGCCTGATTTGCCATTCATTCATCATAAGATTTTTGCAATATAGATTCTCCAACGGATTGAAACAGCCCAACGGATATTATTTTTAGATTTTCATCCGTTGGGTTGTTTCTATCATTTGGAGAGCTAAGCTTTCATCCAAAATGAATTTCATCAATAATTCCAATAATGATCGACCGAATCGGCGCATTGGGATCATCAACCACCTGCCTGGCAGAATTTCCCTCATCAACAATTAAAACGGTTTCACCGACACCTGCAGCAACCGAATCGACTGCGATGAGATAATCTCCTGACGATTGTCCAGCCAGCGTTAATTTATCCACGACCAATAATTTTTTTTGATTATAAAAATCGTGGTTGATGGTGGAATAGATTTCGCCAGCGACTTTGCCGATTATCAAAACTGTATCTCCTTTTGTGAGACGTCAAAAGTGAAACGTGAAAAGTGAAACGTGAATAATGTATCCACACAATATTTAATGGTAATTGGTGGAGATAGCTTGTTGTTATACGTTCATTTTAATTTTAGCAGAATAATTTGTAGCAGAATTATTCTGCTATAAATTATTCTGCGATAAAATTTTCTTTACCTTGCAATAAAAAAATAATGTATTTACCATATCCTGTTGAGTGGATACTGAATAATGCACGTTGAACGAGTGGGAGTGCGGTGCCTTTATGCACCGCATAGCATCGCATAAAGGCGATGCACTCCGATTCCTTCCACGTCTCACGTTTGCCGTCTCACGTTTCACATCAAGTGAACTCCATCCACAATTCCAATGATCGTATGATCCACGGGCACGAACCAGGTCTCCAGTGCCAATGCAGCTTCCCGTCCACCTTCATAATAGATCAATTCACCAGGTCCCGCCATTCGGGTGGAATCGCAGGCGACAATGGGTTTTCCGACTGGCTGGGAATTCTTGTCGAGTGGCTGAACCAGCAAAAGTGGAACACCTGCCAATCCCTCATAAACCACGCAAGGCGTAACTGTGCCAATGACTCTACCCAGAAACATGTTCGCTCTCGTCCCCTGGTAATTTTTGATACTCTGCCTGAGCAAATCGAGTTGTGATGTCGATCTGCTTCGCCATTTCCCGATGCAGTGACGGGATAATGATTTTGTTCCGCCACAGCGCTTTGTTGGTGATAGCATTCATTCCAATTTCCACAGCGGCTGCCACATCTTCGACTTTTCCATTCAGCATCACAAAAGCCTTACCGCCAATGGCATCGCCCATGCGCATTTCAATAATTTCGACCACTGCACCTTTTATGCCTGCATCAGCCGCCTCAATGGTGGCTGCAATCGAAGTCGTCTCGATAATGCCAAATGATTCATAGATCACTTTTCTTCGAGTCCCGAGCATGGCTTCCAGAACTTGCGGATGGATATCAGGCAAAAAGACTTTATCAACAACTGCGGAAGCGCCAAAATTTAAACCTTCTTTGAACGATTCTTCAACAGAGCCAGTACTGCCGCCGATCAATACCAGGTATTTTCCGCGACTGACCGTGCCTGATTTTAACATGGAAATCGGGGCTTTTTTGATCATGGCATCGCCAGCCATCACGCCTGTGGCAATGCTGCTGAATTCGATCAACGCTATGGCAGGATATTTTTTCATATTATACGATCCGAAAATGATCAACTAAGACACAACGACGTTCCCTTGAAAAACTTCGAGGACCCGTCAAACCTTCACCCGTGGGACTGGCAATTGAAAATGAAGTGTAGCCTTCTCCGCCGAAGCCCAGTCCCGCATAAGCAGGGCCATTCTTAACAAAGATGGTGGTGTTTATCTCCCTTGCCATGCGACTGAGGTTATCCAAATTTCGTGAATACATGACCGCGGTATGGAAATTTCCTCCTTCCACCTGTTTGGCCAAATCGATCCCCTCATCGGCAGTTTTGACTCGAACAATTGGCAGTACTGGCATCATCTGTTCGGTCCAGACCAACGGATGATTGCGATCGACCTCGACAATCGCCAGTCTGATTTTATCATCGGCTGTCACGCCAATCTTTGAAAGAAACACCCCCGCATTTTTACCGATGAAAGATTTATTGATAATTCCGTGTTTGGAGTTGGAATTAATTTTATCGAAAATCAAATTCTCGATCTGTTTCAACTGAGTTGAATTGAGCAATATGGCTCCGTTTCTGGACATGATTTGAATCAGTCGATCAGCGATGCTATCTGCTACAATCAATTCTTTTTCATCCACACAGATGATATTGTTATCGAACGAAGCGCCTTTGACGATGAATTCAGCCGCCCGCTCCAGATCAGCGGTCTCATCAACGACGATGGGTGGATTGCCAGGTCCCGCACAGATGGCCCGCTTGCCGCTGTTCATCGCCTCTTTGACAACACCGCCGCCGCCAGTGATGACGAGAATTCGCACCCCTGGATGTCGCATCAATTGCTGGGCCGATTCGATGGTCGGCTCGGCGATGCCTGTCACTAAATTTTGTGGTCCCCCGACTTTTATGATCGCTTGATTTAATACATTTATATTTTTAATTGAGGTCTTTTTCACGCCAGGATGAACATTAAAAACAACACCGTTTCCTGCAGCGACCATGCCAATAGTATTGCAGATGATTGTCGAAGTGGGATTTGTAATGGGCGTGATAGCGCCAATAACGCCGTAAGGAGCGGGCTCAAACAAACAGAGTCCATGATCACCCGTTCGAGCTGTTGGAAATAAATCCTCAGTGCCAGGTGTCTTCTCGCTGACCAATTTATTTTTGGCGACCTTATCTTCAACTCGCCCTAATCCTGTCTCTGAAACCGCATCCGCTGCCAATTCGTAGGCGTGTTCCAGCATCACGGCTCGAATGCTGGCGATCATTTCATCCCGCTTGCGCAGGGTCATGCCAGCGAACTGTTTCTGGGCGATAGTCGTGGCTTTGACGGCTTCATCAATTGAACCAAAAATTCCCTGTCCACTGGCCAAAAGCGTGACTGAGCCATTCTGGGAAGAAGGCGCAGTAGCGCTTTTTTTGCCCGTGATGATGTGAAAAACTTTTTCGGCGATATAATCGATTTGTGTGTCCGTGAGTGTTGACACAGATAAGCTCCGATTCCCTTTGAGTGATTAAAATATCATTGAAAAAATTCCAAATAGCAAATAACAAATCACAAATAAAACCAAATTTTCAATTCTTAATTTTCAAACAGGCTGCAATCATCGAAGAAATGTTTGGAACTTGAAATTTTGAATATTGAAATTTATTTGATATTTGTTATTTCGAGTTTGGAATTTTTGTTTACATCAAAAATGCTTTAACCAGTCGCTTTTAAGTATTCCCATCACCCAAAAATCAACATAATTGCCATTGCGAAACATGGCCTGTCGCAAAACACCTTCTTTATTAAATCCGATCCGTTCATAAATTTTGATTGCTGGTGCATTTTCCGCACAAACATGAAGCTGGATGCGATTTAGATTCAGCGTCTTGAAAGCATAATCGACCATCAGCTTGGTGGCTTCCGATCCAAATCCTTTTGACCAGTGAACAGGATCGAGAATGGCTAAATAGAAAATTGCTGAACGACTGATATAATCAATCCGAAAGAATGCCGTTTGACCGACAGGCTGGTTTGTTTCTTTTTCAACAATGATCAGAACAATAGCATCTTTGGACTTGATATATTGTTCAACTTTTTCTTGTTCACTGATTAAGCTAATTGGCAAAGCCAGAAAAAGCGCTTCACGAACCGCTGGATCATTTTCGCCTTTCGAGAGAAATTTAGCATCTTCTGCTTCAATGGGTCGAAGATAAATTTTTACGCCAACTAAAAAAGGATTTTCCAAAATTGAATCCAAAATTTATTTCGGATGAAAACGCGAATGTGAATGCTCGCAAACTTTCTTTATTGACAATTATCAATTTACAATTCTCAATTGACAATTAAAATATTAATCAGACTCTCCTTTTTTATACTTAATCTCCCCATCCACCTCCCAATTATCCACAATCGCCATCACCACCGCATCGCAAGGACGTTTATCGGTCATCACGGTCTGGCGGGCAGAGCTGCCAGTGGCGTAAAGCACCATCTCGCCGAATCCAGCGCCCACAGCATCGGCAGCAACGATGTGTCCCCCGCTCTCCTTGCCATCCAGATCAACCTGTCTCAATAGAAGAAACTTTAGACCTTCCATGCTTTTCTCTTTTCGGGTCGATACCACGGTCCCGATCACTTTGGCTAACAGCATAGTCATTCCTCTGCTTGTAGGACAAGATGGTATCTTGTCTTACATTTGTTTCACAACAAGATGGAATCTTGTTTTTCAGGTAATTTAGGACAAAATGTCATTTTGTCCTACAGTCCATTAATCATCTCGTTTTGATTTTTTGAGCTCTGTCGCAACCTGATCCTTCCGACCCAACGGAATAACCAGATCGACATTGCTATGGGGGCGGGCAATAATATGAACTGCAACAATTTCACCCACTTTCGCTGCCCCAGCCTGTCCAGCTTCACAAGCCGCTTTGACGGCAGCAACATCACCACGAATAACGGCTGTAACATATCCGCCACCCGTTTTTTCATAACTCACCAGTTCGACTTTCGCCGCTTTGACCATTGCGTCTGCCGCTTCGACCACTGCGGGAAAACTACGGCATTCAATCATTCCCAGCGCTTCTGCCATGCTAAGATCCTCCTATGTTCTATATTTTTTAATTGACAATTGTCAATTCACAATTCTCAATTAACAATTAGTTTTAACATTCCAATACCAAATGAGCAATATTGTTTGGTTTTACGCTCCCTCCACAACTTTTCCAGTAACGCTTTCGATTGCATTCACAGCCGCTTGCCAGCCCACATCAATGTCCCGTTCCTCGCCGCCAAGATAGACTCTACCAAAACTGCCAAAGGCACGGACTTCAAGGATATTAATTTCGGCAGCTTTTTCTGCTTCATTCGCTGCCAGTGCTGCATACGCCGCTGGCTGCACTTCCATCACGTAAAGCGTTTGTCCAGGGATGATCATATTCCCATGTCGCATCCGATTGATCAATTGCGTCTGGTGATCATCGATGCGGCGGATGACCTGGCTGGAAAATATTTTTGGCTTCCAGCGATCTTCTTCCTTCAATCCCAGCGAATCCAGAATCGCCTTCCCAGCCTGGCGCACATCAGCCTGAGATTCGGAATGAATCTCCAGCAAGCCATAAAGTCGCTCGACAATCTGCATCCCTGGCGTGACATGAGTCGATTTCAGGGCGATGTCGGTGATCCGATTGATTTCGATGCCAGGTGATATTTCAACATACAGCGATGCCATGTGGGCGATGGGCAAAAATCCCTGCGCCACCGTTCCCAGGAAAGCCGCGTATTGCGGTTGCAGATTGTCTAAAAAAACGTAAGCTCGTAGATCGACCAAATTATTTCTCCTCTAAAAAAATCCTTTTTATAAATGAGATCGTCCCCAAAAAGCTTTGACCGCGAATTTCGCTAATTAAAACGAATTGAATTTATCCACCAGCCGGCGGATTAGCGAAATTAAAATAATTCGCGGAATTAGCGGTCCTCAGGATCACTCAATTTATAAATTACTGTTTCTAACTCACGACTCCGCTACCTTTCCCGCCTCCTGCACAATCTTCACCCCAGCGCTTGCTCCAATTCGCGTGGCGCCAGCTTCAATCATCTTTTGCGCATCTTCCAATGAGCGAATCCCACCAGCTGCCTTCACTCCTATCTTTGTCCCACTCACAACTTTGCTCATCAACGCCACATCATGCGCCGTAGCTCCACCCGGTCCAAACCCTGTCGATGTCTTCACATAATGAGCACGCGCTTTTTTTGATATTTCACAGGCTTTAATTTTTTCATCATCAGTCAACAAAGCCGCTTCGATAATTACTTTGCAGGTGGCGCTACCATCGATGCATGCTTCCACAACGGATCGAATGTCTCGAAATACCAGATCATCATCCCCGCTTTTTAAAGCGCCGATATTGATGACCATATCGATTTCCCGCGCTCCCTCGCGGATAGCCCGACGTGCCTCCATCGCTTTGATTTCAGGGACATGCGCTCCCAGCGGAAATCCAACCACGGTACAGACCTTCACCCCTGAATCTTTAATGATTTCATGTGCCAGCTTCACATAAGTTGGGTTGATACAAACCGCAGCAAATTGATATTCGACAGCTTCCTGGCAGAGCTTTGTGATATCAGCTACCGTTGCTTCGGGCTTCAAAATGGTATGATCGATGTACCTGGCAATATCCTGAGGTGCGCTAATCCCGCCAGGCGCGTTGGAAATACGTGAGGCTCCCATATTAATAAATTGACGCACTGCCTCAGGGGCTTTATCCGCACACTGACCACAAGAATCACATATTTCCTTATCACAGTTAGCTGATAGATGTGAAGCAATGATATTTTGTTGGTTCAACAGCGATTGTATTTTTGAAGCAATTTTTTTTATATCTTCATCCGTGATATTCAGTTCTGAATTTGTAAGAGCTTGAGGATTGTTTTTAGATGGAATGTTCACATTAAAATTTCCTTTTTCGATTTCACCAATCATGTTCACCCGTCGCAAATGACGATCAACCGTGCATTCGGAATTGAGCCAGATATCGGCAATCTGTTTGGCTAATTCAAAACCGATCAAGCCTGCGCCGAGGGTGAGTACATTGGCATTGTTATGTTCACGACTATTTCGGGCAGTCGATAAATCATAACAAAGTGCCGCACGAACGCCAGCTACTTTATTGGCTGCCATTGCAGAACCAATTCCTGCTCCATCAATGATAATTCCCAATTCATATTCACCACTGCCAATCAATCGGGCAACCTGAAAAGCAATAGCAGGATAATCGACCGCTTCGGTGCTGAAAGCGCCGCAATCAAATACGATGTGTCTCTGTTCAGTGAGATACTTTTTGAGTTTTTCTTTCAGCTCAAAGCCCGAATGGTCAGCGCCGATGGCGATTTTTTGGGATTTTGTTTTGAGGTGTGTGCTCACTAAACCTCTAATTTTTTTGCAAAGTTGATAGTTGCAATAAAATTAAATTCCTGGTTTCTTCAAGCGTCTGGGCTTTCTTCAATCCAACCCGAATTTTTTGTAATATTTCAATATCCTGAATCTGCTTTACCTGGGCAAAAAGCTCATAAATATTTTTCCCAAATTTTACCTCAAAAATATCATAAATACTCTCATGTAATCCTTCTATCTTTCCCTTCTCCATTCCTTCCTTTTTTCCTTTTTCTATGCCAATTCTTTCAGCACTGGTGATGATGGACATTTTTTTTGCCTCCTCAATTGCTTCGATTGCTTCAATTAATTCTTGTTCTAATTCGTCGGATAAATTCATTAGTAGATCGATGAATTGATATAAAATGAATATAATATCTCTGGTCAGTCCTCGTTCATATAATCCCAGTAAAAAATGTTTCTTCCAGCTATACCGCTGTTGTTCATTCCCTTTGGTTTCGATTGTCTTTAAAAAAGACATTACAACGATACCGAAGGGATTGAGATTTTGTTCTAATTTTTTCCATTTTTCCTGGTAATCAAGCAACTTGATTATTGGAAATTGAAAACTTAATTTAAATCCCCAACGTGATACCTCAAAGACTGTGGGACGATAATTTTTATTGATATCAGTCAGCAAAGCTAAGCTGATAACTTCTTCTCGATATCGATCAAAAATGCGATAGTTATAAATGTAAATTCGTTCACTAAAATTTTCTTCTTGATATCCCTGGACTTCAATGTGAATGAGCAGCCATTTTTCGCTACCGTCATTAAGATAGACTTTGACAAGTTTATCTACAATTTTCTTGCCAAGTTCGCTTCCTTTCAGGATTTTTTGCAGTTCTTTGTCGAGAAACTCAACTCCTCTGGAAAAATCAATATCGCTGTAAATCTTGGGAAAAAAGAACGCTAAGAAATCGGGAAATAGCTTTTCAATGATCTCTTTCCAGGCTTGATCTTGCATGGCACTAAACTCCTTTTTTAAAAAATGCTCGATCAGAAAACAACCAGGGTTTAGCCGTTATTAATCAATGAGAACATTTGATAATTTTTTTACGCGAGAATAATATACAAAATATAAAACTATGTGTCAAGGGAATATTCTCTGGCAGGATAGATTTTGGAAGAAATGCACTTGAAGGATTTGGATGCACTGATGTAATAAACATCTTCTGTAGGGGCTGAAAATTTTCAGCCCCTACAGAAAGAAACAATGGCTAAGATTCTTCCGGTTTGCACAGATTCAATAATTTCCAGAGCCGATTGTCCACAGCTTGGGGCACATCTTCATTTTCGATGCGCTGGTAGAGCCGCACAACTTTGCGGATGGAGTCCACGTGGGCGCAGCATTTGGGGCAGTTTTTCAGATGATCTTCGACTTCTTTGCAGAGGGGGCTATTGATATCTTCACCCAATTCTTCGCAAATTTTATTCAGTGTATGCAGGCAGTCCATAATTGATGTTACCTCAGTTCTATAATTTCAATAATAGATGTGACTCTTCTAATTTTTATCTTTTCTCAAAACAATTTCTTTTGATCAACTGTTTTGTTGATGTCCCGTTGGGCTTGTTTGAACGTCTCTTTAGTCGATTGTGGTTTTTGGATTTCTTGTTCATCTAATAGTTCTTCAACGGTCAGGATTTGAATCTTATCATAGCGGCTGCCAAAAAACTCCTGGTGATAATAGCCCTGACTTTTAGCTTCCAGCAGCATCGGTTTCGTAACTTGTTCGGCAAAGCAAACCAGGACGCCGATGGACGCGCGTTGCGAATTAACTACGTGAATAAATTCCCGCAAGTTTTTGACATTGACATTGCCGCTCTTGACTTCGATTAAAACAACTTCTTTTTTCTTTTCCACTTGAAAAGTTAAATGACCATCCCAGCCGCCATCGGCTGTTTTCTTGGGATTATGTACGCCACCAAGTTTCGATTCGATGATCCAATCCTGAAATTTTAAGCGCCCCCCCTTGCCATTCGCCAATTCTTTAGCAGAGGCAATGTCTTTCGGGAAGCCATTTATTGTATAGGTTTCTTTTATGGTTTTCCCATAGGTATAAAATAATCTTTTTTCAATTAAGCCAATGGCCAAATGCGAAATATCAACGCCAATCCAGTTGCGTTTTAAGCGTTGCGCTACCGCGACGCTGGTGCCACAGCCACAAAAGAAATCAGCCACTAAATCGCCTTCGTTAGAGCTGGCGCTGATGATTCGTTCCAATAACTTTTCTGGTTTTTGAGTGGGATAGCCTAACCGCTCTTTTGCT
>JALOPY010000394.1 GCA_025453735.1 bacterium
GCCAGATCGCCATCATAATTATTCCCAACCCAGATGATCGTCGAAAATTTGCCCAGGATATCAGCAGGCACTTTGCCGTGGCCCAGGGGCGAAGGCAAGGTCGCTGGGTAACCGCCCATTGGAATTGAAAAACAATCCCAAAATGAAATTGCGTAGCTGCCCCAGAATGCCATATTTTGATAAGCATTACGAATTTCAGTTCCATACGTATCCCATGAAACGCCATTGACCAGTAAAATCCCTGCATCAAAGGTTGGAGCGACTAATGGCTCCTGAACCTGCTTCAAAATCCAGTTATATTTATCCAACTCGACTCGGAGCGGCTCGGAAGCAACTGTCAGATTGAATTTCTGGGTTTGCAAGCTATCCCAAACCACGATCGTCGTATCGCCCGCTGCCGTTGTGATGGACACATCGATCGGCATCCAGAAGGTGTGATTTTGCTGCATCTGGTCAATTTGCAACTGAATATCATAATTGGAGCCATTTTGCTTTGCGCTCCAGGCATAAGTATAGGTAGGGAAATATTCTTCATAGAGCCATTGGTAAAAATATTTTTCAAGATTGATCCCAGAAACCCGCTCACAAACAGCCCGAAAATCATCTGTCGTGGCAGTGCCATAGCTCAAATGGCTTTCGTTGTAATAGTCCTTCAAAATTTTGAAGAAATTTTCATCGCCAACCACGTGTCGCAGCATGTGCAAAATCCAGGATGCCTTGCGATACGTCCGATCATAATTGAAAATAGACGAGATACTGGATAAATCATAAACATAGATCGTGCCTCCGCCAAAATATTTGTTGCTCTCCACCTCCTGCCAGAACTCATCTTTGCCATAATATCGTTCCAGGTATAGCGCTTCAGAATAAACGGCAAATCCTTCATTCAGCCAGATTTCATGAAAATTTTCGCAGGTGATATAATCGCCCCACCACTGGTGTGATAGTTCGTGAGCGATCGTGGTTTCATTGCGACTGACCATGCTGGAAAGCGTTTGGTGTTCCATATTCGCGCCCCCCTCAAACTGGGCATGTCCGTATTTTTCCCGAATGAACGGGTATTCGCCATAAATATCGGCATAGATTTTGATCATGTCAACGACCTTAGCGTAAGGAGCACGAACGAGATTGACCTGATCGGAATAAACATAGAAGCGCACCTCCATCGAATCTGTCGCGGAATAGTGATAATAATCGGAATAAACAAAATACGGATGGATCGCGACGGAAATAAGATACGTCACGATGGGATAGCTTTCATGCCACCAATAGGTTTTCAAGCCACCCTGCTCAATTTCGGATCGCAGATTACCGTTGGAAGCGACAATGAGATTTTTCGGCACGGTCACACGAATATCAGCGGAATCTGCTTTGTCCGATGGATAGTCCTTACAGGGCCACCAGTTTCGGGCGCCGAATGGCTCGCTGAGACTCCAGATCATGGGCTGACCATTGTGCGTATCAAAACCAAACGCTCCAAAACCGCTCTGTTCCGGTCTCCCATGATATGCTATCGAAACACGAAACATTTCTCCCGGCTGGTAGGCTTTGTCCAACGTGATCGAAATAATATCATTGCGATGTTGAAAAGTGGCATTTGTATTATTCATTTTTACACCATCAACCGTCATGCTGCTGAGCAAATTGACGTCCATCTGGCTGATCGCCTGTCCGACAACTTCCGAGAGGATGGTTACCGTTCCCAAAATCTGTTTCCCAGTGACATCGATCGTCATCTCCAAATCATAATGTTTCACATCGTACCAATCCTGGTTCGCGGTTTTCTGACTTTCCATTTGCATAATTTTTGTAAGTCGCTCAGCTTTGTATTGGGCTTCGAGTTTTCGGTCGGAAATATCCTGAGCCACGCTGAAATTTATCGTTGCAATTGAAATGAAACACACGATGAAAATTCTGTTCATGTTTGCTCCTCTGTGATATTAAAAAATTCTCAAAGAAATAGTAATTAATTCTATCTTAACTAAAGCTATTTGTTCCTGATTTTCTTTTCGAAATTTTTTTTATCAAAAGAATTATGATTTTTTGAGCGAATTAAATTGTTGACAAAGTGGTATTATTTTTTTATATTAAAGTAAAATTGGGAGATAAAAATGGTCGAAATGGACGAAAGATTAGCTACTTCAGAAATTACTCCAGAATTGATTGACTACATCGTTCAAAAAATTGTGAATGCAATTGATCCAGAGAAGATAATTTTATTTGGATCTTATGCTCGAGGTGATATTTCGAAGAACAGTGATTTGGATTTATTTATCATTAAAGATGGCAATCATGAAAGCCGAATGATGAGACGAAAAGTTGCCGATTTATTGTGGGGTCGAGAATTTGGAGTCGATTTATTCGTTAGAAAAACCGAGGAGGTTGAATGGAATTTTCGAGCAAAGAATCCATTCTATATCCATCATATTTTTAAACAAGGGAAAATTTTATATGATAAAAAAAAATCCCGAAGAAATTGAATTGATAAAAACCTGGCTGAATTTGGCAAATGAAAATTTGCTTTCAGCAAAAATTCTAATCGATGAAGAATTTTCTCCCTATCATACTGTTTGCTTCATGTGTCAAGGAAGCGCCGAGAAATATATAAAAGCTTATCTCATTTGGAATGGTTGGGAGTTAGAGAAAATACATGACATGGAAGAACTGCTAAAATATGCTATAAAATTAGATACTTCCTTTGAAGAATTGAGAGATGAATGTAAACTGCTAAATGAATATATTACTTCAGGTCGCTATCCAGGTGATTTACCCTGGGAAATGATTGGAAAACCGCAAGCAGATGAAGCCATCGAAGCTGCTGAGAAAATTGAGAAGGTCGTTTCGAAGAGAATGAATTTAGATAAATAGAATATTTTTATGCTTTCCGAATAATTGCAAACTTCAAACGAAATTTCAAGCGAGCTTGAAAAAGGAAGCAAGAAAACCAACTCGGATCAAATCAAAATTGACACAGTGACCAATCAGACATTAAAAAGCAGGACAGCCAGGAAAAATTATTGCTGAATCTCATTAAGTGCTTTTAATCGTTCCTTCGCTTTTTGAATGTAGTCTAAAGTGCTTTTATGATTGGGGTCAATTTTAAGAACTTTATTCCATTCCTTGATTGCCTCTTCGTAATAGCCATCGGTGAAATACTCGATGCCTAAATTCAATAGCTCAACAATTTGATTTGCAAGCTCTCTCTCGCTCTCTTTTAAATAAGAATTTGCTGCTTCATTTCCTGGCTCTTTAATTAACAACTGCTTAAAAATCGCTTTCGCGTTCTGATAATCTTTTAGCCGAAAATAATAGACACCTCTCTCCAGAAGCTTATCCAGGCTAATATTTTGTAACGCTGTTTTTTTCAATTCGTCGGCGCCATTATGGCTCGGATTCATCGATAATGTGAGATAGCATTCCTGGATAACCTTGTCCCAATCTCGCTGCTGATAAAAATTTTGCGCCCGTTGATAATGTTGCTGCGCTAATGCCTCTAATCGTTGGGTTGCCCGGTTGAAATAATTTCTTGAAGGAGCGTGGTCTGGATCAATGTTTAATATTTCTCTTAATTCCGCAATCGCACCGGCATAGTCAGCCCGGCTGTATAAATTTCTCGCTCGCTGGAATCTATCTTCAATAGCAGTTTTGATGAAACTGCTTAAGTAACTTATTTTTCTCCGCGCGGTCTCATGGTTAGTATCGATCTCGAGAATTTTTCGGTAGCTCGCGGCAGCTTTAATATAGAGTTTTTTTTCCTCAAAATCTTTTGCATCGCTCAGCAATTTTTCGATCCTGCGTCGATTCGCTTCCAGTTCTCTGTCAACCGTGTTCAGGTAATCTTGCGCCTGTTTATGTCCCGGATATAATGCGAGCGCGGCTTTAAATTCCTCGCTGGCGCGAAACAGCTTGCCCTGTTTATAATACCCAACGCCACGATAGTAAAATTCATTTGCTTTGGTTGAGTTGATGCTATCGATCCTGGCAAGATAGG
>JALOPY010000395.1 GCA_025453735.1 bacterium
TTATCCTGATCTGATGTATCCCGGGTTTTCCAGAGTAAGGGTCTCCCATCCGATGTTGCTTTGCCTGAGGCGACACCAATAGTACATTCTTCGAGTTCTTGCGCATTCGAGCTTATGCTAATAAAATTGATGCCAATAAAAATATACAAAAATGTTGTGAATAAAATCTGTCTTCTCATTAATTGCTCCAATTTTTAAAATTCAGTTGCTGCGCCGGAACGGCGAGGGTCAGAAGACCCTATTATTTTTCCTGCTTCATGATCGATTAAAATCAGTTGCACGCCGCCAAAAAACATGTCCATCGCGCCCATGATTTCAAATTCATACCCCATTGATTCGAGTTTATTTCTAACATCATCGGGAAAGCGGTTTTCAATAGGTAGCTTTTCACCCCATCGTCGACTATAAAAACGAGGCGCATTATTGGCGGAATCAGCATCCATTTCAAAATCGATGACATTGGCAATGACTTCGGCGAGGGTGGAGATAATTCGGCCCGCTCCAGGTGAGCCAATGACCATAAATAATTTTCCATCTTCAAACAACATTGTTGGTGCAATCGTGGTGCGAGGTTGCTTGCCCGGCGCGACTTGATTAACGGCTTCATTGCTGCCGGAAAACGAGGTCATTCCATTATTGAGCAGGAAGCCGCACACACTGATCCCCGATCCCCAGAAATAGTTCAGCGTTTGCGTCAGCGATACGGCGTTGCCATTGGCATCGATAACTGAAATATGCGTGGTGCTTCCTTTGGGATCATCAAGTTCAGGATTTGGCTTTTTTTGAAATGGCGTTACATCGCCAGCAGGCTTCTGATTCGGCGGAACGTTTTCGACTTTTTCCATATCGATGGTCAGAAATCGTGATCTGGCGAATTCTTTCGAGATCAAAATATCGACCGGTACAGGGACGAAATTCGGATCGCCCAGATATTCGGTCCGGTCGGCATAAACTCGCTTGAAGGTTTCAGCCATGAAATGAAAGGTTTTGGGATTGGTCGCATAATCGCCCATTCCATGAAGATTTTTCAATTCAAAAATATTCAGCGCTTCGATGAGGGTGATGCCCGATTGCGCCGGTGGAGCTGAGAAAATTTTATAGCCTCGATATATTCCTTTTAATGGCTGCATTTCTCGCACCTGGTATGCCGTCAAATCGGATTTGCGCAGCGTTCCATTTTCTCGAATCATAATCGACTCAATGGAATCTGCGATTTCGCCGCGATAAAAAATCTCAGGTCCTTGATCTGCTAATTTTTGTAATGTTTGAATGAGAAGTGGATTTTCCAGGCGGGTGCCAATTTCAGGCGGCAAGTCATTGTCAAAATAGATCGCCTGCGTTTGGGGATGCTGCAATAGCTTGTCATACGATTCCAGAATTGCCTGGTAGAAAAGTTCATTGACAATGAATCCATCTCCGACTTTTTGAATGACTCGATTTACCAGCTCCTGCCAGGTTATTGTGCCATACTTTTCGAGCGCATACGAAAGACCTGCAACGGTTCCAGGTACGAGAACCGAGCGAGCACTGGCGCTCTCCCGTCGTGAATTGAAATCCTGGGCAATTGATGCCGGCGCTGAAACGTAATAATTGATGTAGGTGAGCGAATCAGGCTCACTGAGATAAATCAGCATCGCTCCTCCGCCGCCAAGGCCTGAGCCATTTGGCTCGACCACACCGACTGCCAGCGCGGAGGCTACCGCGGCATCGATGGCATTGCCACCAGATTTCAAAATTTCATTACCCACCTCTGATGCAAGAGGATGAGCGGAAACGACCATACCAGAATTGTCATTGAATTCCTCGGCTGGGAGATTGATCCGCCAGACAAATAGAAAAAAAAGTGATAGTAGAAATATAAATCTAAAACTGAGTTTGTTCATAGAAAATCCAATATTATTCTTCAAGGTGACGGTCATCCGCCGGTTGTGGATGACGGTCACGTTTCTTTTATTCTAAAATTTTGCTCATTCTCAGTAAAGTAGTTTTATAGCCCAATTTTTCATAGAGCCGAATTGCATCATCATTGAATTGCCAGACATTTAGCTCGATCTCGTCGATTTCATGTTCAATCGCCCAGGTATGTGCTTTTTGCAGCAGCGCCATGCCAATTCCCTGTCGTCGATGATTTTTATCGACAACGAGATTATCAATATAAACATATTTTCTTGGCACTAATATTGGAATATCTGGAGTCTCCCGCATAAAACAACAGATAAGCCCAACAAGTCTTTCATTTGCCTGTGCGACAAATAATCCGGTGTTTGCATCAGCCATCAAATTCTCCACATAATCGCTACTTCGAGATTCCCCCTCTGGCTTGCGAAAAATATGGGGCACTTGCTTGCGATGAAATTCATCCACCTGATCAAACAAATCGCACAGAGCTTGGTAATCCGAACCAATTGCCTCTCGGATGATCAATTTCTTGCATTCTGATCGCTTTGCAATTTGCTTCATTTATTTGGCTTCACTAAAAATCTGACTCAGCACATTTCCCGCGTCAACGATTTTATCAATCAAGAAGATTGGGATTTTTTTGGCTTCGGCTGTTTTATTGAAAAATCCATCGTCATTGCCGCTTTTCACGATAACGAGACAATCCGCATTTTCAGCAGCAATGGTATTGAAATCATCCGATAATTTTCCTCGCCGTGAAGGACCGCCGACATGCAAGGTGACGATTGGCATTTTTGCTTCTTTTGCGGCTTTGATCAACGATTGAACCCGCGCTAACTCCTGATCTTTATCGATGTTTGCCGCACCCAATCCTTTGGTGCTAGATCCTGCGACTAAAAGCAATGTCGCATGTCCCTTTAATTTGTCCGGCTTGGCAAGTTTATCAAAGGTAAAGCTAAGGTTATTTTTTTGGGCGAGAATTTTGACCATTGTCAGATCGGGTCCCTGTCCTGCCGAGGTGAGCAGAATAGGTTGTTTTGCGTTAAATTCTGAGGCGATGCAAAACGCGGCAAAAACAATTGCGAAAATTAATGTGATGTAAAGCCATTTTGATTTCATCATTTGAAACTCCTTATTTTTAAAGTTAAATGATATTATTTTCTATTTTTTTGGTGACACAAGCATAGCCAGAAGATCCTTGACCGCTAATGGTGCGAATTAGATGAATTTCGCGAGAAAAATTTTTCGCGCAATTAGAACAACTGGCGTAATTCGCAGTCAAAAAAAATGATTGTCAGAACTATGGATGCCCTTCGTTTAAAAAAGCTCCGACGCCTTTTTCCTGCATTTCATGGTAATCTGGAATATTTTCGATTTCGATCAATTTATCCGGATGGTGCTCATTCCAGACCTGAAACAGAACCTTCAGCGCAATCAGATGCCTGCCAACGCGTTCTTTGAGCGGAATTCCCGCTTCGGGATATTCAACTTCGAGCAGCTTATGTTTCGAGGCTTCAAAATAAAAGCGATCTTTGCCAACTAAAATCATGTCGTCAGTCAATCGGTCGTGATACCTGCCCTGAACCGGGTTGGCAGATTCCATGAGAATTGTTGCGATCTCTAAATGATCGCCCCATTCGCGGTGCGACAGTCCCCGAAAATTTTCTGGCGAAGGCTCCAAATTGTAATTTAATCCTTCCATTTGCAGATACATCACTGATTCTGCCGCGAGGTCGAAGGAGATGGGATGCGCCACAATCGCGTTGATAACTGGATATTCCAGCGATGCTTCATGCAGGTCAATACCGATGTCAACCTGTTCCTGCTCCATTAATTTGATGATCGAATAAGCAACCTTTTCAGTGAATGAGCCATCGGGACGACCGGGGTAAGCTCGATTCAGATTTCGAGTTTCGAGCCCGGATAATTTTTGTCCCGACGGATAATGCAAATACACCTCGGGATCGGGCCACTGATCGAACTGGCTGGTGCCGCGAGAACCATTGCGGAACCATCGTTCACCATGGGGAGTCGGAATGACAAATCGCTGGGGATTTGCTTCTTGAGGATCATTTATCGTGAAGCC
>JALOPY010000396.1 GCA_025453735.1 bacterium
TCCCCCTCTTCACGATGGCGATAGATGCTCTCGAGCACCACAATCGAGTTATCCACCAGCATGCCGACCGATAATGCTAATCCGGCCATGGAAATAATATTTAACGTTAGATCGGCTTGATCCATGACTGCAAAAGTGACAATCATCGATATCGGAATCGTTACGGCTACGATGAGCGAGCTGCGCATATTTCTTAAAAAGAACAGCAACACTAAAAAAGTCAGTAAAATCGCTTGATACGCGGTGGTGCTTAAATTCGACATCGATCGGGTGATGAAAACGGACAGGTCGATGACGGTCTCGATGCGAACTCCCTTGGGCAGTTCAGACTCGATCTGTTTCAGACGTTTATTGACCTCGCGTGCGACGATGACCGTATTGGCATCAGATTGCTTTTGAACCATTAAAAATACTGCTGGTTTATTATTGTTCCAGACTCGCTGCCGCTGTTCGACGAAGCCATCGACGACGGTCCCCACATCTTTAATGCGAACGATGGAGCCATTGATCACGGCGACGCTGGTGTTCTCGATCTGTTCCAATGAAGTGTATTCGCCGGCCGTCTGGATGGTGAACTCCTGCTGCTTGTTATCGATCCAGCCGGATGGCAGTTGCAAATTGTTCATTTGTAGCGCCGCGGTAATCTGTTGGATCGAAACGTTGTGGGCTCGCATGCGACCCGGATCTGCGAACACTTTGATTTCACGACGTAAACCACCAGATGTAAATGAAGAAGCAACGCCAGGAATTCGTTCCAATCGCGGCTCGATGTCCAATTCAGAAATTCTTCGCAGCTCTGCCTGACCATGAAGATCGGATGCCACTGCCAGATACAGGATAGGCTGCTGCGAAGGATCAAACTTAAAGAGCATCGGCTGATTGACGTCATTGGGCAGCACATCTTTCAAAAATTCCAGGTTATTGCGAACGTCGATCTCTGCCTGATTCATGTCCGAGCCCCAATCGAACTCCAGCATCACCACGGATAATCCCTGAGCTGTGGTCGAAGTCACTTTCTTCACATTCTCGACAGAAGCGATCGTCTCTTCGACGGGACGAGTGATAACGGTTTCGATATCGAACGGTCCGACGCCGGTGTATTGCGTAATCACCGCCAGCATCGGGAATTCCAATTTGGGATAAAGATCGATTTTCAGGCGGATCAATGAAAACAGACCGAACCCGACTGCGATCAGGTATATCATAAAAAAGGTTACGCCCTTCTTGATTGAAATATCTGTCAGTTTCATAATTCTTTTCCCTCCTCATTTGCGATCGACACAGCGACTCCTTCACGCAAATTGTTCTGACCCGAAATCACCAATTTTTCGCCAACGACAATACCAGAATCGACCGCCACATAACGATGATTGACATATTGAACTTTCAGTTTGCGCTGATGCGCTTTGCTGCTATCTACGACAAAGACGAAATAATTTTTAATCACCTCATCATCCCCATTGATTCGTTCCATCGAAGTACTCTCGATGACGGAATTGCGGGGAACGACCATTGCATTTTTAATGATACCGGTAATCACTTCGACCTGGGCATACATGCCGGGTTTCAGCTTGCGATCCGGATTATTAATCAATATTTCGATCTCTGCCATTCGGGTCATCGGATCGAGCACCGGGCTGATCTTCACAACTTTTCCTTCGAATGGGACATCGCCATAAGTTTTCACTTTGACCAGCGCTTTCTGACCCAATGCCAATCTTCCCAGGTCTTCCTCGGTCGCATTGAAGATGATTTTAACTCGCTCCATCTGAACGACCGTCACCAATGGCATGACCGGGCTTGCCATATCGCCTGCTTCAAAATAACGATTGCCGACAATGCCAGAAATCGGCGCTGTGATGGTCGCATCAGCCAACTGGCTTTTTGCTGTTTTCACCATGGCTTCCGCTTGCTCTGCCTGGGCTTTGACTGCCTCATATTGAGTTTTGATCGCATCGAATTGCTGGGCGCTCATGGCGTTTTCGTTGGTCAATCGTTGGGCTCTTTCAAATTCCACTCGCAAATTTGCCTCCTGCGCTTTGGCAGCTACCAAGCCTGCTTCAGCTTGCAGTACGGCTTGCTCGATAGTTGTCGCCACCACTTTAGCAATTGGCTGTCCTTTTCTCACTTCATCACCAACTTCGACAAATAACTTCTCAATTCGATCCGGTATTTTCGAGAAAACTTTCACCTCGAATTCAGCTTTTATATCGCCATTATAATTCAACGATTGAACCACCTCGCCAAATTTCACAGCCATGACTTCAACCGGAATTTTCACTTCTTCTTCAGCACTGGATTTTTGTTTGCCGCAGCCGTTAACTATCAGCGCCAGCAATGCTATCAGCAAAAACGGAATCATCATTCGTTTCATGTTAAACTCCTTGTTTTATACTACTATTCAGTTCTTTTTGTAAAAAAATATCTATCACTATTAGCTATTCAAATTATTCATCAATTTTCATTAAAGAATCCCTTTCAACTTCCCCGTCACCCGACGCAATTGATACCGTGAGGTTTGATATTCATAGAGCGAATTGACATAAAACAACTTGGCGCGGGTTAAGGCAAGTTGCGAGCTCAATACATCCAATTGGGTATTCACGCCTTCCTGGTACATCATATTTGCCAATCGCAGCGCCTCAGTTGCCAGATCGACAGTTTGTCTGGCAGAGAGATATTTTTGTTTTGCTTCCTGAAATTTATTGTAGCTGAATTCGGTTTCGGCTGAGATGCCATCGAAAACCTGTTTTTCTGTATCCAACATTTTTCGATAATCCAGCCTGGCTTTCTGATACTGGGCGCTGGAGCGAAAACCGTGAAACAGCGGAATTTGCAGACTGACTGCCGATGTGAATCCTTTGCTGAAATCGTCCTGGGTAAATTTGTAATCATTTCTCATCGCCATATACGAATAATCAGTCTGAAAAAACAGCTTTGGCAGAAAGCTGCTGCGAGCCAGCGCTACTCCTTTTTGAGTTATATACTTTTGTTCACCCAGAGCTCGAATAATCGGTCGATCTTTTAAAGCGATCGTTTGAAGATCATGCAACACCATATTTCCAAATTCATCTTCCTGGTATTCGAATTTCCCCTCGACATCGATCACGCCGTCTCGCTTCATTCCTAATATAACTTTCAATTGCGTCAATGCAGATTGATAATTATTTTTTGCCGTAATTAATTCGGGTTGCAGATTTGCCACTTCAACCTCCGCCCGCATTTTGTCGAACCCGGAAGCCATGCCCACGTTATATTTTTTTATGACATTATCAAAATTTGCCTTTGCCTGCGCCATCGCTTCTTCCTGCACAGCAACCAGTTCTTTGGAGAGCAAACAAAGATAAAATGCATTGGCAGCATCATAGATCAGGTTCTGGCGCTGATCTTCAAGGTTCTGTTCGGCAGCATCTTTCGCGGCTGACGCCAGTTGAATGCCAGCAATTCCCGCTCCGCCTAAGAAAAGGGGCTGAGTGACAGTTGCGCCGTAACGAAAGGTGTTTTCGATACCGAACGCTATTTGAACATAATCAGGATACTGATCTAATCCTGGTGTTCCAGGCGGCAACATCATTTTAATAAAATTAGGAATGACTTGCTCCTGGATTTCCCATGCCTTCTGAAAATTCGCAGAAGCATCTAATTGCGGCAGGATATTTGAGACAGCTTCCCAAACTCCAGCCCTGGCTTTCGACACTTCTTTTTCAGCCATTTTGATATTGGGATTATTTTTCAATGCCAGATCGATGCTTCGTTCCAGATCAAGAACCAATATCTCTTGAGGCAACGCTGTCAACGGTACGAGCAATACCAATATTACAAACAGGCTTAAAATTTGCTTATTCAATCGCATTCCAACCTCCACATTCACTTTTTTTATAGTACAATTTTCTATGCTTTAAGTTTGACTAACTTTTAGTTTTAACACATACATTTTCAAAACGCATGGCGCATAGAGCTTAGCGCAGCGAAGCTACAAAAAAA
>JALOPY010000397.1 GCA_025453735.1 bacterium
TCTCATTTGAATTAAGGCAGAATTATCCCAATCCCTTCAATCCCACTACCACCATCGAATTCGCGATCCCGAAATCAGCCTTCGTCACGCTAAATATTTTCAATCTGCTGGGCGAAGAAATCGCCACCCTGGTTGCAGAACAACGAACGACGGGAATTCATAAATTCAATTGGGATGCCAGGGGATTGGCGAGTGGGGTGTATTTGTATCGGTTGGAAGCAGGGAAATTTGTTCAAGTGAAAAAATTAATTTTGATGCAATAATAGTTTAGCTGGACTCCAACTCGGAGTTGGAGTTCAGCTTTTGCCATAAACAAAAAAATATGAATTCTAAGTTATTCTAAAGGATTCTGCTCAAATGTTTCAATTTCATCCTGGGAATAACCCAGGGCTTGCCAGTCCAGCACACCTTCGGGATTATGACAATTGCTGCAGGTCAACGCGCCTGCTCTGCGTATGGCATGGCTGATTTCCAGCATCGCGTCGTTTGGCATCCAGCGGGGCTCGACGTGGCGTCCATTGAGGACATCATCATACGCGCCGGTATCCCAACCATCAACACTCATAAACGTCATAAACTTATCCATCATATATTTATCAAACATAAATCCGTACATTTTTTTCATCATGCTCTTTTCCATCTCCGTTTTCGCTGCCAGATCCGGATCACCAGTTCGGTAGTAAACCGGCAAATTGTATGGCACGAACATCCCGCCAAACGGTCCCATGTTTTGCAAATCGATATGCTGACGGCCATTGAATATTTTCATGGCGTAGAGCTTGGAAGGTTTTTGCTGCGCGATGGGTCGCATCACCTGCTCGTACCAGCCGCTATAATCAAAATTTTTAAATTCGGGCCAGACATGGGTTGGATTATAGAAACGGTACAGGTTTTTGCCATTGGGATTGTCTCCGATTGGATTGCCAAGAAACGTCGCATCGCCGTTCCACCAGACGTAACCAATGCCCTTGCCAGGCTCCGATTCTTTTTTAACATCGTGATAGATGTAAATTCCTGGTTCTGCTTCAAATTCAGGATGTGCGAAATCTCGATTTGTCGCATTGTCCGGATGCAAAGAGGGAATATGGCAGGTTTGACAGGCGATCTTTTCGGTGTGAGCGTTCAGATAATCCGCTTGTTCCTCGTTTTCACGATGCGGCTCATTGGTATGACAACTTTCACAGGAAATCTCGACATCCGGCAAATCGTTTGCCATCATGGTCGTAGTGTGCGTTCCCTTGGCGATCAGGTGTCCTTCGGTCACATGGCATTCGGTGCAGGCAATGCCGGCTGCGGCGTGAACATCCCAGGTGGGTGAGTAAGGGGTGCCGCGTTTCGAACCGGGATGCAAAACTCTTGGTCGTTTATTCCCGGTATGGGTCAAGCTTTGCATAAAGGAAGCATCCGCTTCATCCACGTAAATATCACCGCCAAAATTATGCTGATGGCAACGCAAACATGTCTGGGCAGTTGTTTTTGTCACAGCCATCGCTGCTTTCATGGAGCGATCCTGTCCCCACCTTTTGCCGTACTCATCTGCAATAACAATTTTTTGATTCATATCATACGCGGCAGAGTGACAGATCAAACAATCAATTGCGTCTTGCTCCTTTTCTAATTCGCTGTAACCGGGCATCATGCTGCCGAGCGGCGCCTGATATTGTCCGCCGATGTGACATTGGCCGCAGCCCTCGGACAGTGTGTCGCCCTTTTGGGTCACAACCAGTTCCGCCCAGGCTGTCATAGCAAATGAGCCCGGCTTGGGACAGGGGCGATCAATTTTTCCCATTGGAAAATCATCAGCCAGCACACCATTAAACCCATAAACATTTGGGTGCTGTTTGGTAAAAAAAGTGTAATGCGCCGAAGCGAGCATGTTATCCATTAGGTTGACTTTTTTTTCCTGCTTTGTAATATGGTCCACGACGACAATTTCGTTATGACAACTGAGACAGGTTTTCGAACCTTCATACGCCAAAATGTTGTTCTCACGAAATTGCTCGATATGGGGAAAATCGAGAGCGTCATGTTGGGTCAATTCAATCGCGGCTGTTTCAAATTGCTCACGCGTAATTTCTTGTTTCGGAAAGACTGTTTTTTGTGGACGACTATCGCCAGGCATCATCAGGTTGATCATGCCGGACCAAATCGAACAGCCTGACTGCAGGATCAGCATGCCCAAAAAAAGCAGAGAAACTACCGGGAGTAGAAGCTTTCTGGAAGTCATGTTTTGATTTACTCCATATTTATTAGTGAATGAGTGGGGATTACCAGTTCAGCAAAGCACTTTTTTATATTCAATCCAATTTGTGTAAAGATTTGTGAGAGAGAAAGACTTAGACAAAACTTTAGATGAACAAAATTAAAAAATGATTCAAAATATTTTTTGCTGCCATTTAAAGCCAATTATTTGATTCCACTAGCTTCTGATCACCTCACCCTGCGTCAGATCCAATGACAACGCAAGCAAAGAGTTATGACCCTTATCGATTTTTATCTTGATTTTATGTCCATTGCAAGCTATATTATGCCGTAAGCCTGAACAGAGTAGCAATAATTTTAAATGCAAAATTCAATCGGGAGATCCCATGAAAAAAAATTTTTTCGTTATCCTCTTACTCGTTTTATCCCTCAGTTTTTCCTATTCCCAAAATATGAACCTGGATGGGAAATGGAAAGTCATCAAAGATAAAAGCTCGGACATCGATTATTATCAATCGATCGAATTGGGCTTATCAATTAAAAAGGATGAAATTACCTTTTCCCGGGAGTTCGGTCCCAGGAGAAAATACCAGGACAGGATGACGCTGAAAACCGATGGTTCCATCAAAAAAATTAAAATCGAAGACCCGACCGTACCCACCAATATTTTCATGGCGCTGCAAATGCCTGCCGGAGAGTTCAAACAAGTTTCAGCGCGCTGGATGGATAATGCACTGGTGATTAACGAAAAATTCGAGATTCTGGGCAACCAGGGTCCACGCCAGATGGAAGTGGAACATCATTTTAAGACGATCGAAAATAATAATCTTTTGGAATACCGTATCAAGAAAAGCTCCCGAACAGGTGATCCGGATATTGTTTATATTCTCAAGAATTCGGATTTTCGCAATGCCTGGTATATGAGCTTGAGTGATAATTGGGAAATTTCTGGCAATCTGCCAGAGCAAGCCTGCCTGATTTCGTTGCAGGGATTAGTGAATCAAGAAAAGCCCAATCTCTATTTCACGTTTGGACCCGAATATCCTTTCAATTATGTTCAGGATTTATTTGATTTTCTGGTCAGAGAACGATACTTTACCTTCACCCGTTTGAATTCGCTGGATCAGGCGCTTCATACATTTAAGGATTATCCCAAAGGATATATCGTCTGGGATAAAAAAGTCCGGACTTCGCTGATCGTTGCCTATACGTTGGCTGGATTGGAAAAGGGCATCGTCATCACGGAAGATCTGATTCCGCTGGCTGAAAAATATGGCTTGAAATTGATCGAAGATTATCGGGGCAAATTTGCCGGACAATCCGACTATGAAATCTTTACCTGGGCGTATGATCGCTATTGGTCAAGATGCAGCAAAGAATACATCATCTGGCTGGGCGGCGAGCATGGGAATGTGATGAAGCCGGCCGTGGCTGATTTTGGAATGCAGAAACAGGTGTTCTTTAACGACCTCTCCGCTCGAATCTCAGACACGCTGGAATTTAAACTGACCAATAAATTGCTTTCAGAAATGCAGCCATTGGGACACGTGATGGGCTGGCATTCCTATAAAAAAGACTGGGAGGAGGAATGGGTGACGGTCACATCAACTCATGCGCTCACCGTTGATGGATTGAATACGCTACCAAACACTAGTTTTCTTTACAAGGTGCCTCCGACGCCGGGATTTCAATATAAAAACAATCATAATATTCAGCCGGGTAAAAAATATATTCCGGAGAAAAAAGTCTATCTGTCATTCATCCAAACCGATGGACTGGG
>JALOPY010000398.1 GCA_025453735.1 bacterium
AACGGCTTTTTTAGAGCGATATGGAACATATCTCTCCATATCTCCCAATAAGCCATATTTAACATTTTTTGACTGCATGAAAAATGCCGCAGCCATCTATGCCTGTCTTGAACAGAACAATTTTGATCCTCGATTTCTATTAATCGGTGGTGATCTAAGTGGGATTCAGAATTACTTGTTCAATATGAGCGAGAGTCAGTCAAAAAATGTGGCTAAAATTCTGAGAGCCAGGTCGTTTTATCTGGGATTGTTCACTGAAATTTGCAGGCACTATATTCTGCAGAGTTTAACATTGCCTTTTTATTGCACGACAATTGATGCAGGCGGAAGATTTATCTTGCTCATACCAGACAACGATGCTACAAAAGATAAGCTTAGCATTGTGCAAGAGGAGATAGATGATTTCTGTCTGAAAGTCTTCTTGGGGGAACTGACGTTGAATCTGAGCTTTGATATTTCACTTACTGAAAACGACTTCGAAGGCAGTCGATTAAATGAGAAATTTGATCAGGTAAACCATAGTCTTGAAAATAAAAAGTATAAAATGTTTAAACAAAAGTTATATGCTGACGAATGGAAACCTGAAAACTTTGTAATGAGCCAAAATTACGATGATTACGACAAAGGATTGTGCGAGGTGTCAGGCAGGTTGCCCAAAATGGGATCTGATAAATTCTCAAACGAATTTGAAAAGAATATTGAAATTGGTAAGGCGCTTGTTAGGCAGGAGCTACTTGGCTTCATGATTGCTGAGGCTGATCAAGCGATAACCAGCCCTCATTGTGTTGTCGAATTTCCGTTTAAAACGAAAAAGTATTGTGTGCATTTTCTGAAAACTGTAACCAAAAGCGAGTCTCATAATTTTTATTTAATCGAAAGTCTAAAAGGAGAATTGAGCGAAATTTTTATTCCTCGTTTTTTCGCCAATTATGTGCCACGATTTGAATTTCTAAGGAATGAAAAAGATCGCTATTTTCCATTTGAAGATCATCCTGACTTTTCGATTGCACTGGAAAAAAGCGATTTAAGCGACAAGCCTCACAAAGGAAATATAATGGATTTTGGTACGCTTGCTTATGCTGGATTGGATGAGGTTAGCGAAAATGGTCGAAGCAAGCAGTTCATTGGTACTGATCTGCTCGGAGTGATCAAAGCGGATGTGGATCGGATGGGGCTGATTTTTATCGATGGCATCAAGCATATTTTTTCGCTATCAAGCTATTCGACTTTGAGCCGACAACTGGACATCTTTTTCACTGGCTACCTTGCCAGGATTCAGGAGAAGAAATTTAAATGGATTTACACGGTCTATGCTGGAGGTGATGATCTATTTTTCATAGGAGAATGGCAACAAGCCGTTCGCTTTGCTATTGAGTTATATCAGCAATTTAGAAATTACACAGGCTGGAATGAAAGCATCACGCTTTCAAGTGCAATATATGTCATGCAGCCGCATCACCCAATCCGAATGGCGGCTGAAAACGCTGAAGATCTTTTAAAGAAAGCGAAGCAAAATAAACAAAATAGTTTAGCAACGAAGAACGCTGAAGAACCTTTGAAAAATGCAAAGCAAAATGACCGGGACAGTCTGGCGATCTTCAATATTGTTGTAAAACAAAAGGAAATAAACAAACTGATGGATATGGCAGAGTTTTTAGATAATAAGAGAAAGCTACCCGATTCTGAATCCAACATCAATTCAGCCTTTTTGCATCGGATGATAAAATATCGGGATATGGCGCTCTTATATCTGGAAGAAAAAAGCATACACGGATTGATGTACATACCTCGGTTGGCTTATGACCTGGGCAGAAATATTGTTAAATGGGATGAAAAGAAAGAAAGAAGAATTAAAGGAGAAGAGGAGCTGAACAAATTAGAACCATTAATGGATGTTCGTTACATTGAAGAGATGGATCGAATGCAATTCCCGATTTATTGGTCAATTTTTAGAAATAGAAAAATTTCATAAATTAACCATAAGCAAGGAGAACGCTATGAATGAGGACTGGAAGGACAAATTAGCAGCGAAGACTGGGTATAAACCTCAGCCGCAAAATGTACAAAAGAAAGACCAACCGAAAAGCTCCAAAAATTCATCAATTCAATTTTATGCTGATGAAGCAAAGGAGCAGATTTTTGTGGAACTGCTAGAAACAAAAGCATTAAATTGGGCAGTAAGCTTTATTCATCCCCAAATTTCGAGAGAAAAATTGAATGCTGCTCAAATCAGACGATTCCATAATGATGTAAGGGAATTGGAAGCAAAAATTGAAGCAGCCGGTGTAACAGGATTTAATAAAATGTTGCCGCTCGTAAAAATGATGAAATCAAAAGTAGCGTATGCCTGTCCTTCAGACGGCAGAGAGCGAAAAGTTCCGGAAGAATTTCGTAGCTACATGGAAACCATGATTAATAGCATTAAAGATTATAAGGATTTCAAAGCATTTTCACTATGTTTTGAAGCAGTTGTTGGATATTTCTTTGGTGAAGGAGGTCGATAATGGAAACAACACGTCAAAATCTGCCGAAAAAATTATTGAGTCAGAAAATTATTAAAGGGACTATCAAAGTTGAAACCGGACTGCATATTGGTGGGAGCGCTGAAACGATTGAAATTGGCGGCATGGACAATCCCATCATTACTAACCCGGTAACAAAAGAACCCTACATTCCCGGATCATCATTAAAAGGAAAAATGCGTTCTTTGATCGAATGGAAACTGGGCAAGCTGGAACTCGATCCAAATCCGAAAAAGTTAGGGCAACCCTACGGCTTTCATCCTGAAAATGCGGATGATGTAAAACAAGGGCATCCCATCAGTCGAATTTTTGGAACCACCGCAGACGAGGCACAATTGGGACCCACCCGCTTGATAGTTCGGGATGCATTCATTGCAAAGGATTTTAAAGACGGAATGAAAGTAAACAATCCGAATTTTACCTGGATTGATATGATCGAAGAAAAAACAGAAAATGCTATCAATCGTATCACTGCCCGAGCTAATCCGCGTCCTATTCAACGAGTGGTCACGGGAACAGAGTTCGAGTTTGAAATGATCTATCGGATTTTTGATATGGGCGACAATGGCGCTGTTGATCTTCAGCATTTTGACCTGGTGTTGGAAGGATTGAGGCTTATCGAAATGGACGCGCTGGGTGGAGCCGGCAGCCGGGGCTGCGGGAAAGTGACGTTCTGGATTCAAAAAAATGGAACGAGAACTTCAATCGCTAATGTCAATTCATCTGATTTTCCTGAAGAAAAATTAACGTGAGTGGAGCTATGAATACGATGACTGATTATCATATTTCATTTCAGCCGAAATCGCCACTCATCACCCCCCTGCATTCGGATACGCTGTTCGGGCATGTCGCATGGGCAGTTCGCTATCTCTGGGAGGAATCCCGCCTTATTAAATTGCTTGGCGCATTCCAGGATGGTAGTGATGCCCCGTTCCTGATCAGTGATGGCTTTCCGGCCGGCTATTTGCCCAAACCATTTTACAAAGCTCTGCCGTTAGCTGAGCTGAGGCGGATCGTTCAGGCAACATTTGAAGAATTAAATGCCGAGCTGAAACCAGATGATCAAACGCAACTGCTGAAAGCATTGAAACGACAATCGTTTTTCAGAAAAAAAACCTTTTCTCAAATTCAATCTGATTGTTCATTGACGAATCTGTTAAAAGCATCAGTCAAGGAATTGAGTCAATTATCTTCGACAGGTAAAAGATCAGAAAAACGAAAACAGCAGACACGCGTCGTAACGCACAATACAATGAACCGAATTTATGGCACGGTGATCGAGGGGCTATATCAACAGACTGAAAATTTTTATAACGAAGATTTTTCGTTTGATGTCTATTTAAAAACGAGCTTTTTTAATCAAAAAGAACTGGAACAGATTTTTGGATTGATCGAACATACTGGTTTTGGCAGGGATAAATCGACCGGCAAAGGCAAGTTTGCCATCGCAGTGCGAGC
>JALOPY010000399.1 GCA_025453735.1 bacterium
ATCGAGTGATTCCCATGCTGCCTGAACACATATCAAACCAGGTGTGCTGCCTGAGACCCGATGAGGATAAGCTTGCGTTTACTGTTCTCATCGAGCTGACGCCTTCCGCCGATGTGGCGAAATATGAAATTCGCGAATCGATCATTCACAGCGACCGCCGCTTCGCGTATGAAGAAGTGCAGGAAATTATCGATGGCAAAAAGAAAGATAAAAAGTACGCCGAAACGATCCATCAAATGCTTGCGCTCAGCAAGAAATTGATTCAAAAACGGGAAGCCCGCGGCAGCCTTGACTTTGCCAGCCAGGAAGTGCGATTCAAGCTGAATGAGGAAGGGAAACCCGTTTCCATTGAAAAACGGGAACAGAAAGATAGCCATCGCTTAATCGAAGAATTTATGGTGCTCGCCAATTCGATTGTTGCCAGACATGTGGCTCAATATTTGAAAGAACAGCTTGGCGACAGCTTGCCCTTCCCTTATCGAAATCACGAGAAGCCCGGAGGAGAAAAACTCAAAGATTTCACCAAATTTACTCAGGCGTTGGGGCTGGAATTTAATCCCCGGAAACGAATAACGCCAACGTTGTTCCAGAATTTGCAGCGCTCGATCAAGGGATCGCAAGTGCAAGTGCTGGTCGATGAAGTTATGATTCGCACCATGATGAAAGCCCGGTACAGCACCAAAAACGAGGGACATTTTGGATTGGCGCTGAAGCACTATTGTCATTTCACATCCCCAATTCGGCGCTATCCCGATCTCATCGGACATCGGCTCTTGAAACAATATCTCACTGATCCCAAAAGGTCAATTCTCAAAAAACGAGAATTGGATAAGATTTGTGAACACGCTACAGAACAGGAAATCAAAGCGATGGAGGCGGAACGCGCTTCGGTAAAAGTGAAACAACTGGAATTCATGCAGGATAAGATCGGCGAGACGTTTCACGGCATCATCTCTGGCGTGACGTCATTCGGAATTTTTGTCAAGCTAACCGATTATCTGATCGAAGGCATGGTGCATATCACCAATCTGAAGGATGATTATTATATTTATGAAGAGACAAAATATCGCCTGATTGGCGAGCATCATGGGCAGGTTTATCAATTGGGCGATCCGGTCATGGTGATGGTGGTGCTGGTGAATCTGGATGAGCGGATTATTGATTTTGAGTTGGTGGAGTCGTTGCGGGAGAGCGCTTAGCGCATGGAGCATGGGGCGTTGAGGCTGCTAAATTTGCCCCATGAAACACACGAAAAAGCTCGGAAAATGTTTTTAAGTTTTGGACTTTCGTTTTCATTCCGCGTATTTCGTGGGCAAAAAGGTTGTTAAATTTTAACACGGGGGTCATTTCAGAAATTTAGGTTTATTGAACACAGCGAAGATTGGATTTTTATTCCGGAGGATATTGTGAAAAACCTCACCCAGATAGAAAAGCGAGCGTTAAAAGATGTCCAAAAAATTCTGCCCCAAAAATATGGTGACAATTTAATTCTTCTAAACCTATTTGGCTCGAAAGCTCGTGGCGATAGCCAGCTTTATTCCGATCTTGATCTGTTGGCAGTCGTTGAAAAAGATAGCTGGCAGGCTGCTGAGCGGATGTCTGACGATATTTTTGATATTATTGAAAAGTACGATTACGAGTTGCTCATTTCGTTGATTGTGCTTGATTCTAATGAGTTCGATTTTGAAAAAAAAATTCGGACATGTTTTTATGAAAATATCGAACGGGAGGGAGTCGAGCTGTGGAAGAAGAATTAAAAATCGAGATTCAACAATATATAAAACGCAGTGAAGATGCTATTGATACAGTCAAAATTCTTATCGACCATAACAAATATTCTGATGCTGTGTCTAAAGCTTATTATGCCATGTTCTATGCAGCCAGTGCGTTGCTAAGGACAAAAAATCTGGATGTCTCAAAACATTCTGGAGTTATCTCGCAGTTTGGTTTGCATTTCGTTAAGACCGGTATCATCGAAAAGCATCACCACAAGAGATTTATCAAAGCTTTTAACGATCGGGATGTCGCTGACTACAGAGTGATGAAGGAGGTTATAGAGCAAGTTGCCATTCAAAAATTAGAGGACGCCAAAAAATTTATCGAGTCCATAAAAACGTTTTTGATCAAAGAAAGCTGGTTATAGCTTCGCCAATTCTCAATCGTATCGATCACTCGATTTGCCAACTAAAACTTATATGAAATTATTATATGATTTTTTTGAGGAGCAAAACAAAAATGTCACCAGATCAAAACATAAATCAAACTCCATCGATAAGTGAAAGTGAGCTAAAACTATATCGGATCAAAGCGGAAAAATTCAGCCGCTACTTTTTGATGGTCGTGCTTATCGGCATCACGGCCCTATTCTTTACGATGATCAAAATTTTCTTCGTCCCGGTGATGCTGGCAGCGGTGTTCGTTGGACTCTTCAATCCCTTTTATAAGTGGATGCTCAAACGTCTGGGCCATCGCAAAGGGGTGAGTTCCCTTATCTGTTGCCTGGTTCTGCTCCTGGCGTTGTTGATTCCAGCTTATATTATCGCGAACCTGGTATCGCAAGAAGCGATTGCTTTTTATCATTCCGCGGAACAGAACGTGCAGGAAATTATCGACCAGGGTGATCGTGGCGTGCTGGGAAGGATCAAGGATCATAAATTCGTGAAGCATTTCAGACTGGATCAAAAAAATTGGGAATCCACTTTTCAGGAGATTGCTCGTTCGACGGCTGGCGTATTGGGAACGGTCATCAACAAAGCTTCAAAAGGCACGTTTCAATTTTTGACCAATATTTTCCTAACTTTCTTTGCCATGTTCTATTTTTTCCGGGATGGGGATCGCATCATTCCGAAACTAAAATATCTTAGCCCGCTTTCGGAGCGCTATGAAGAAAAATTGATTGCCAAATTTCTCTCCGTCTCTCGCGCCACCATCAAAGGGACATTGTTCATCGGCCTGATCAAAGGTTTTCTGGGAGGATTGACGTTCTGGATTTTCGGCGTGAGCTCGCCCATCTTATGGGGCGTGGTGATGGTGCTGCTTTCGATTATCCCGATGGTTGGACCCTGGTTTGTCATGTATCCGGCGGCTATTGTTTTGATAATTACGGGACAGGTGTGGCAGGGGATTCTGCTGTTCCTCATTGCTGGCGTGATCATCGGCAATATCGATAACGTGCTCTTGCCGCGCCTGGTCGGTCGCGAAGCCGGGATGCATGATCTGCTGGTGTTTTTCTCGACATTAGGTGGACTCAGCATTTTTGGCGTCATGGGATTTATCATCGGACCGGTGATTGCCGCGTTGTTCCTCGCCATTCTCGATGTTTACAGCATCGAGTTCAAGCAACAACTCGACATTGCCCAGGGATTGATACCTGACCCTGATTCGCCATGCTCGCCCGGTGAATTAGTGACAGCAAATTCGGCAATGAAAAATGGGCCGCCAACGGATGAACAGAAGTAACTCAGCTTGCTTTCATTCGATTTCTATTTAACTCTGCTGGATTGAAAAATCTTGGTCACATTGATGAAATTCGGATAAATTGGAGTTCATTCCATTTATGGAATGAGTTTCTGTACCGAACTCCCGTGAATTCATCAAACAAATTATCAATGAAAAATGAATCCCGAAGACTATCGCACCACCACCAGTTTCTGCTGCCCCACATACTTCCCGGCGTGCAGTTGAAGCCAATACACCCCATTTGCCACAGTATTGCCAAACCGATCACGGCCATTCCACTGAATCGCATGATCGCCTTGAAGCTGCGTTCCATCGATCAGCGTGACAACTTCTTCTCCCAACAAATTAAAAATTTTGATAGTAACGAGGGACGCTTCGGCTAACTGATAGCGGATCGTGGTCTCGGGATTGAAGGGATTGGGATAGTTTTGATCCAGTGAAAATGCTGCTTGTTCAGAATGTTCAGTCAGGGGCTGTTGTTCCGGCTTCGGTTCATCGGGCTTCCATTCGCCCAACATTTCCCAGGTTGAACAACGCTTGTTTGGCATATTCGGTTTTTGCAAAGGAGTTGGTGACGGCTTCGCTTTTGGCAATGGCGGCTAGATAATCGCCCTGTTTGACGAGCTCACCAGCGGCGAAATTTTTCGCCAATGCATCGATTTCTTCATTGGCATAGGTTGCTGAAATATTATCCAATAAGGTCAGATTCTCGCTGTCTTTATTGAGGTGCTTGTTGCATTTATAAAGAAAGGCTAATGCTCGACGACCGGAAAAATGTGTCGGATATTTATGAACGATGGTTTCGAATAAACTGGCGGCGGATTGATAATCTTCTTTACGATAGATCAGGTAAGCGTAATCCACTTCGGAGATACCGATGGTATCGGTTGATACTGCTGCTTTCATAATAGGAGAATCGGAACCTGGATTTTTGGAAATGGATTTTGCCAACATGGCATTGGGATCAGAGGTCAGGTAGTTGCTCCAATCAATATTGCCATTGGGATGAGAAAGGTTGGGATCCGGATCTGAGTCTCCCCACCAATTATAGCGAGCGTATATCGTGCCGGAATAATAGGTCGTCACTTCATAAGGATCGTTATAATAGATGCTGTTGTGTCCCTGGTCTGAATATATCCCCAGATCAAAAATGGAAGTAGCATCGCCATAAACGCCGCCATAGCCATAACCATTGTCACGAATGACATTCCAGCTAAATAGCAAGGGATCCGAATAGCTGGTGCATTTGATACCGCAACTGGAATTATAAATAATCTGGTTATTATTGGCGACACCATCCGAGCCTGAGTTGAATAATAATCCGGTGGTATTATTCTGGATGATATTGCTTCCCAGATAAACATGGGTGTTATTCATGTGCACAGCAACCGTAGCATCTTCAATCGTACAATATTGAATCATGCTGTTGTATGATGCATTGGTGAATTCGATGCCATACCAGGTGCCGCTTTGGGCTTGGAAGGTAGCGTATTGAGCATCTAATAATCCGTTGACGGCGAGTTTCTTGCCGGAGGCGAATTCTAAAACCGCATCCGAAGAAAGATCCAGGGTCACGCCATTAGGCACCGTTGCATTATCGTTAATATTATGGGTACCATGAACTTCTACAGTTTCTCCTGAAGAAGCATTATTGCAGGCGGCTGTTAAAGAACCACAAAGATACTTAATATTCGAGCCTGCCTTAATACAAATATAATCGACATTTGAATCAACTACGATTTGCCCGGTGCCACTCGTCGTGATATAATAACTTCCGAGACTAATGTTATCATGTATCTGGAGCTGTTTATTATTCGGGACTGTTATATTTGCAGTCAATGCATCAGAATCCGCATCGACATGCACTATTTGGCCGGACTTGGCAGCATTTAAGGCCGCTTGGATAGAAGTGTAATCTGAAGGAACCTCAGGATTTTTTCGCAAAAATAATTGGCTGGATGAAGAGTAAAAATGAGAAGTATAACTATGCAGAAATACCGGAAGTCGATACCACTTTGAAGTTACTGTGGTATCAC
>JALOPY010000400.1 GCA_025453735.1 bacterium
CATAAACAATTTCTTTGTATCAATAATCTTGCCAGACTGCTCATAGATGAGCGTCTCGCCATCCAGAATCATCAATATCTCGCCAAGCTCGATTATTATTGCCCTGATACTGGGAGAAATGATTTCCTTTACCTTTGCTTCGTCGTTACCTTCGATAATATATTTCTTATCAAAAGAGCGATCGTTGAAAATAATATCCTGGGTTCCAAACAGCTTTGTCAGTTTTTGAATGATTCCTTCGCGATAAATTTTTAATTTTATTCGCGACGGTTTTTCCAGGATAACCTCGAAATGAGTAAGAAAGAGGTTCACTTTGGGCGCTGCCTGAATAAAAATCATTTCTAACGTAAACGGGAATCCATTAAACGACCCCTTCACCTCGGATGTCCCTTCCTCGCTCAGACGATAGCTTCCCCCGATCTCCTGCGCAAATGTTTTCCACGGATTTTCAATGTCTCGATACATGATGTTTGTTCCTGTAGTTGATCTGTATTTTCGAGTTATTCTCGTTCTGATTAAAAATTTCAAGCAAAGATTTTCGAAGTGTTTCCAACTTCAGAAAACCATAGCACTACGAAACTGCCAAAAAAACACTCAACACAAAGTCACGAAGTGAGCATCCGCATTGGCGGATCCACAAAGATAAATAATAAGAATTTTAATTTTTCGCTGTAATCTTTGTTTGTTATTTTTTAGTGTCCTGGTGTTAAAGATTTTTTTGCACAAAAAAAACAACGATTTGATCTGTAATATTACAACACTCATTTACCACAGCGATTAGCGATGCAACTCATTCTTGATCATTGCACCAAATCGTCGCATCCCTTCATCAATATCTTCCGGGCTCACCATACTGAAGCTGGCGCGCATAAAATTTTTGCAGCCATTTTGTGACGAAAATGCGTCGCCCGGAACAAGCAAGACTTTGAGCTCTTCGCACTGCTCCTCGATCATTCGCTTGCAGTTGCATTGTTTCGGCAACTCGAACCAGATGAACATGCCTTCGCCTGGAATATTGAATTTCACTTCCGGGATGAGATGTTTTTTCGCGGCAACAACCATTGCGTCCCGATTGATCCGATAGGACTCACAATTTTTCTTGATCAGCTCCATGAATTTTTGATGCCCGGCTGCCTTGAGGTATCGCAATAAAATAACCTGAATGAAAGTGCTGGTATGAAGGTTTGCCGATTGCTTAAACAGCACAAACTGCCGCATGATGTCGGCAGGTCCGGAGACATAACCAATGCGAAGACCTGGAGCAAATATTTTGGAAAAACTATCAAGCCGAACCACCCGCTTTCTGCTTTTATCCAGCGATTGGATGGTTGGAAGCTGAGGACTCTTATCAAGCTTGAGCAGTTGATACGGATCATCTTCAAGGATGAATAGATCGTAGCGCTCCGCAATGTCAAGCATGTGTTTGCGCCGACTTAAGGACAATGCCACGCCACCGGGATTGTGTCCGTTCGGAATTGTATAAATAAATTTGGGCAAAACTTCGCCGGTCATTTCGATTGTTTCAAGCTTTTGCTCCAAAATTTCGGTTTGCATCCCATGGGAATCGAGCGGTACGGCAATAAAATTTTTTGTAAACGATCGAAATGCAGCCAGCGTTCCAGGATAAATCGGTTCAGAAAAAACAAGTCGATCATCATGGTTAGCAAAAAGATACGCCATGATGAATAAGCCTTCCTGGGATCCGTTTAAGACAACGATCTGGTCATCTCGCAATTCAACATTATCTTTGAAACTATGCCATTGCTGTATTTCTTGTTTTAAAGTTGAATGAGCGTCGGAAGGTCCATATTGCGATGCCGAGGCTAATTCTTCCCCATCGATTTCGATTTTTTGGCCATCTTTAAATTCAATGCGGACTCTTTCGAACGCGAACGTATCTGGATTGGGATACCCCCCACCTAACGAAATCATGCCGTCGATTTTCATGTACGCTAATAGCTCCCGAATAGCTGACGGGGATTTATCCTTTGCACGATCCGCAAGTCGATCCTGAATATCCATGTTCTTTCCTTTTTCTTCTAAATTGACCGGGTTTTGCTTCCAATTATTTATGGGGAATATAATAAAAATTATGTTGAGAAGCAATATCAATTATGTATTATGTCAATGTCCGAATTTGAATTCACCATATTTTTTTATCAGTTTGACGCGCTTTTTATTGCAGCCAGAATCTTCGCTTGAAAGTTTTTTCATCACCAAGCCACCGCAGCATTGTTTGCCAACATTTAGAGTTTAATAGCAGTTGTAATAAACTATTTTTTACAACAGAGCGGTAAATTTAGCTTTTGTTTATTTTAGAAACTGGATGGAACGCATTTTGCAAAGCAGTCGCACCTGAGCTGTAAAGAACTTAGCTTCGCAAATCGAAGATGCGCCATTTTTTAGGAGCATTGATTAATAAGAAATACCTTACAATGAGAAACGGAGCAAGCGGAGTTGCAACGGAGTTATGTAACCAAGAGATAATCCCTCGCAAAAAATCTCCGCGACGCTCTGGTTCCTCAGTTGCTCATTGTAAGTCTTCGACATAGTATTTTTAATCCAAACTTTGAAATTCCAATACAATTAGTTAATAAAAAAATTGAGAAAAATTCATGCAGAAAATAATCGCACTTTTGTATATTCTTTTCATCATTCTAATTTATATCCATTCAAGTCGTTCCAGCCTGAACGCTCAATCTTCACTCTCCAGTTTTGAAGATCGGAAGCAAGACTGGCTAAATCGTAATGGAATGACATTGGAAGGCGACTACGACACTGACCCACATTACGGAAGATTCTATTTATTTGCCTGGGCAGAAAAAAATCTCTATATTTCTGAAGCGATGCCAGGGATGGGTACATTTCATGATCAGCTCATGGGTCTATTTGAGAAAAGAAGCAACGCGGGGAGCACTGGCGGACTCAATATCTCCAGAATATTTTATCAATATGAAAATTTGTTGAAGGATGCCTCCTACCCGCACCCAGATGACTGGCAATACATAAAAAATGCCCTGAGCGGAGATGCCTGGTCTGATTCTCACATCGACACTCGCGGATGGCTTCTTGCAACACAGGCAGAGCGCACGGTGACGATGTTTCTTTACACGCTGGAATATGACCTGGATGCGACAGTCTATTGGCCGACAGGAACTTATACCGATCTCACATTTACTTCATCCTACAGCGGGAAAAAATACATTCCGGGACGCCGCTACAATAGTTATGAATTGTCACGTGATTGGCTGTTTGAAGCGATGGATACCTGGACCAGGCGGGGAAGCAGTGAATTGGATGGCAACTATTCCGGATATGCACTTCATTCGCTGCTATTGCTTTATGATTTTGCCGATCGACCACTGAAGCGTCTCGATGGACGTCCACATCCCGATGGGACTGAGATGAAAAAACGAGCGAAAATGACGCTGGACTTGCTGTTATTGGATCAAATGATGGATTGCTCTGCCAATCAGCGCGGCGGTGTTTTCGGCAGAGCGTATCGTTTCAATATTGTTCACGACGCATGGAAATCGCTTTATCATGCGTATTTCGGTATGGATAAAGGAGGAACCGATTGCGATGGTGATGCTTACATCAGCTCATATCGCGTTCCAAATTTCATTGAAGACCTGGCAAGCCTGAATGATGAGACCAATGCATATTGGCATATTCATACCGAAAATAATCGGGTCAGTACTGATGATCATTACGGAAAGTGGACATACATTACCAGGCATTTCAATCTTGGCGCCGATGGACCTGACGGAAACAGTTGGCAATTATCGATCAATTCTGAGGATGATCAGGGACCCCGGGTGGGACAGCCGTTTCGCCTCTGGATCGATTCCAAGCCGAGCAGTGCCGATCCAAATGAATCCATCGATCCACAAACGACAACCGGGAATGGACGACTGTTTCAATTTCGAAATGCTGCGTTTTTGGATTTGTGGAGCGGTGGTCAT
>JALOPY010000401.1 GCA_025453735.1 bacterium
CAGATCGAACCTCAAAAGTCATTCGAGAGAATCTCCATCCCATGGCATGTATTTATTGAACGTCTGGCTCATCCAATCGGTCGCCTGGATAGATAGCATCTTTGGGAAGTGCGCTCCTTTGATCTATTTTAGCCGGGTATTCGATCCACTGGTGCTTCCTCATGGGTATCAATATGTCGCGGCATTCATTTTTTCCCTTTCGATGCTGCTCATCGGCGGCTTTATTTTTTCTTATGGAGTGGCGAGTTTCAATGTGGGTAACACCCTCGCTTATATTGTGTTAAGAAAAATAAAAGACAATGAGAACTTGTTAGAGCGAAAAGACGCTGAGGAAGAAGATGAAGAAGCCGAAGCAAACGCTGATGGCGAAACAAAACCAGGCGACGATGCTGAAAAGGACAAGCAGAACGCATCGTCAGATGAATCATAAAATGCGTCTTCAGCGATAATTCGAAACCATTCGGTTCGCTCTCAGCCATTGCAAGCGAAGTGAAGATTGTTTCACTTGATTGCTATTGATGGGAGACAGTGAGCTTTTAATCGTTGATAATAATTTGCTATTTTTTTTTATTCAATTTAGAAACAGATGAATCGATCAGGCTAAATTTTAACATACCATCCTAAATTTTTTGGGATGGTATTTTTATTTGATTGATATAGTATATAATATCATAGCGCAGCATAGCTGCAAATAAATTGCTCGACACCAAGATCACCCGCCAGTTGGCGGGGATTCGCCTTTCGGCGAACACGAAGTAAACGCTAAGTTCACGAAGGAAAAAATAATCCTTTTTTGTGTCTTTGGTTCTTTCTTGGTGACCTGGTGTTTGAAAGCCTTCTTGCAAAAAAATGCAAGATTAATTTAGTAATAGAATAAATCACATCGTGAAGTTCATGCAACTTACTCGGGAGGAATTTCTTATTTATGCCTGTAAATCAGCTTCGAAGAGACCCCATCACCGGACGTTGGGCAATTATTCTCAATGATGAGTTTGATTTAAATGATCTCATCATACAATCTCCTAAACTGAAAAACAAAACTCAAACATGTCCCTTTTGTGAAAACAACGAAACCATGACCCCCCCTGAAATTATGGCGCTGCGCAATCCCGGCTCTTTCCCAAATGGTCCGGGCTGGCGGGTGCGCGTCATCCCGGATCGAAACCCTGTGCTGCAAATATACGGCGATATCAATAACCGGGGCGTGGGTTTGTACGATGTTCTTGATGGAATCGGAGCCCATGAAATCGTAATTGAAACCCCGCATCACAATCAATCTGTTATTGATTTATCCGAAGCTCAGATTCAAGAAGTCCTGTTGACCTATCAAGCGCGCATTTTGGATCTCAAAAAGGATGAGCGGCTGCGCTATATTGTCGTTCATAAAAACACCGGTGAAGCGATTGGAGAAACTGCGCACCATTGCTATTCTTTTGTCATCGGCTCTCCCGTAACCCCGAAGCGTGTCAAAGATGAGTTGGTGAATTCACGCGACTATTTTCAATTCAAAGAGCGCTGTCTCTTCTGCGATATTATCAGGCAAGAAGCCACAATGAAAGAGCGACTCGTTTTGGAAGATGGCGTGTTTTTCGCGTACGCCCCTTTTGCGTCGAGGCGGCCATTCGAGTTGTGGATTGGTCCCCAGAAACACGAGACATTTTTTGAACAAAATACTGAAATGAAAATGCTTTCCAAAATGCTGAAAGCATTATTTGCTAAGCTTTTCAAATTATTGAATAATCCGGATTATATTCTGGCGATTCATTCCGGTCCCAATTTGCAAGCTGGCAAACGCCGCGGCTATTGGCAAACACTGGAGCGGGATTTTCATTGGCATATTGAAATTACCCCCCGCCTTGAGACAGACACCAGTCTGGAAGTGGGTTCTGGCTTCCCGGTAAATCCCGTGCCTCCAGAGAAAGCGGCTGAATTGCTGAGAAAAACTGATTGATCCGAAGAGCAGTGACTAAAGTTGGAAGTATTTAAAGTGATCTAAAAATATTGATCCCAGCCTGAGAGTTAATACTAAGCAATTGGGGCAAATAAAAATTTTATCATTATCTAAACTCTGGAACAGCCCGTGATGCGCCAGCCATCTTATTTGAAGTTATATGAATCGGGAGCATTAGAACATCGGATTGCGCGCCTGACAAAAATCCTTGAATCTTGCACCCTCTGCCCGAGACAGTGCAAAGTGAATCGGCTCCGGGGCGAATCAGGCTATTGCGATGCTGGCGCCGAACTGAAAGTCTCCAGCTATTTCCCTCATTTTGGCGAGGAGCGACCATTGGTGGGACGCTATGGCTCCGGTACGATTTTTCTAACCCACTGCAATTTGAAATGTAATTTCTGCCAGAACTATGATATTTCGCACCTGTGGGCGGGGGAGATCGTGTCAGCACAGAAATTTGCCCGGATGATGATCGTGTTGCAAGAGCAGGGTTGTCATAATATCAATTTTGTGACGCCAACACATTATGCTCCTCAAATTGCAGCGGCATTGCCCTATGCCATTCAAATGGGATTCGAGTTGCCGATCGTTTACAATTGCGGCGGCTATGAATCTCTCGAAGTGATTAAATTATTGGAGGGCATTGTCGATATTTACATGCCGGACGCCAAATTTTCGAATAATGAACATGCCAAACGATTTGCCAATGCGCCGGATTATTTTGCTGTCTTGAAAGAAGTTTTGCTGGAAATGCAACGCCAGGTTGGGATTTTAAAGATCGATGAAAATGGCATTGCATACCAGGGAATACTGATCAGGCATCTCGTAATGCCGAACGATGTCGCTGGCTCAGAACAAATATTAAAATTCATAGCAGAAAAACTTTCACCAGACAGCTACGTAAATATTATGAACCAATACCATCCCTGCTTTGATGCGATGAACGAGCCGTTGATTAATCGACGTATCACAGCAGCCGAGTATCATCATGCAATTGAGCTTGCGAAAAAATTTAAACTGCACCGGGATTATTGATTGTCGCCTTTAAAAAAATCGGGAAACAATTCGACCTAAATTCTGGCATAGTCTTTCATTTTATGAGACGGTGTTACAATGCAACAAAGCCAAATGAATTCTAAAAAGCAACCTGAGGGGAATCCTAAAATAACGAGAACCATCCTCAACGACATCCGCAGCGCGGGCTTGCGTCGAACGCTGCGCCAGGATTTCAAAGATATTTATGACTTTTACATCGACCAGGATATGCGAGAGCGTTTATCAAAAATGGGCCGAATCAGAAGATGGCTGCACCTTGCCTGGTGGTTATTGAAAAGTCTTTTTTTCAAGCTTGCTCCTGCCCGTAGAATTTTGTTCGTAATAGCCATCGTTTTCTTTTTAGCAGGTAGAAAAATTATGCAGAGCGCCGACGTTCAGGTCGATGTCAATTTCAATTCATTAGGATTTATTCTTCTCATCATTATTTTAATGCTCGAATTAAAAGACAAGTGGTTAGCCCATGATGAGCTTTCAGTTGGAAGAGCGGTGCAAATTGCTTTGCTGCCGCAGAAAAATCCAGTTCTGGAAGGCTGGGATATCTGGCTTTATACCCAACCAGCCAATGATGTTGGCGGCGACCTGGTCGATTATCTTTACCTGGACCAAAGTCGTTTGCAAATTGCGCTAGCAGATGTCGCTGGAAAGGGTTTGGGTGCAGCGTTGCTAATGGCAAAACTGCAAGCGACATTGCGGGCGCTCGCGCCGAATTTTAAATCATTGGGCGAGCTTGGATCCCAGGTCAATGAAATTCTCTGCCGGGACGGTTTGCCCAATCGCTTTGCTTCACTGGTTTATCTTGAGATTATGGCAGATTTCAATAAAGTTCGATTGCTCAATGCGGGACACATGCCGCCCCTTTTAATCCGCGATCAAAAAATCATCGAATTGCCGAAAGGAAAACCTGCCCTGGGGCTGAACAAAAAATCAAAATATGATGAGCAAAAAATAAGCCTGAAATCCGCTGACCTGATGATCATTTATTCTGACGGGATTACAGAAGCACAAAACGAACAGGGAGCATTTTGGGGCGAGCAACGGTTGCTAAATTTAGTGGTGAAATCAAGCAGTTTATCCGCGAATGAATTGGGCAAGCGCATTATCGCTGCGGTCGAGCAATTTATTGGAGATGCCCGCCGCCATGATGATGTGTCGTTGGTTATTTTGCGATCGACACGCTGAAAATTAAAATCATTTTCAGCAAGAGACTTTTACAAGAGTGCCGACAGTTGAAAGGCAGCAGCTAACTAAAACTCGATTCGGCTGAATTTTTCAGTGTAATAATTTGTCAACATACTGATTCCATCGTTTCAAGCGAGGGAATCAGTATGAAATTTTAATCCGTAACGAGGATAGAAGGTGGGAACCCAAACTCCCTCCATCAGTTGAATAAAAAAGTTCAGAATTGAATCATAAAAACCATTAACTTTCGGAGGTCGGATGTTCAAAACGAAATTAGCTTTATTCCCAATAG
>JALOPY010000013.1 GCA_025453735.1 bacterium
CACTAACCGAATTAGGAATAGTTTCTAATTTAGAATGAATATAAATTAAAACTAATACAAAGTCAAGCGGTTTTTTTAAGTTGATGGGAATTTTTTTGGGATGATTTTGATTGTCAGATCAAGTTGAAAATTCTTTTTGTTCAACGGATAGAAACAATCCTCCTGCGGCAGATCACGCCAAAGGCGAATGCGCCTGGGCGCATTTCTATAATAAATTGATCGTGCCAGAGGCAGATGCGACTAAGCCGCATTCGCCTAACCTGAATAATTCATTTGCCACTAAGGCACCAAGACACTAAGGATATATTTATAGAATTGTTATGAATGAAATTTTAAAAGGCAATAATTAAAATAATAAAAACCGAGTTTTTGAGACAAGCTTATTTCATCTTTTTATTTCTTTGTGACTTAGTGTCTTGGTGGTAAAAATTTATGAATAATTTAGGCTAAGGAAAACCCAACTGATGATTTTTTTTTGCTTGTTCTAAATTTTCATCAGTTGGGTTTATTTATCTATTGGGACTTAAATCCACCTTTTTCAGATTTTGGCATTTACGAATATCGAAGCTAACTTTCAAGGAAGAACGTAGCTTCGCAAATCGAAGATGCGCCATTTTGGGGGGAGCATTGATTTATGCAGAAATTCACTTACAATGAGCAACGGAGCAAGCGGAGCTTAAATGGAGTTTTATAATCGCAAGAGAATCCTACCCCAAAAATCTTCGTGAGTCTCTATTTACTCCCCTGTACCCGCAAGGTTGTTGCTCCTTGTAAGGTTTTTTTATCGTATTTTTAACACAAACTTTAAAATTCCGATACAGCAAATGACATCACAATTTTCCGATGACAAAATTTATTTTCGCCGCCAGCCTAGCGGAGTAAGACCAGCTTTCTGGTCGCTTCAAACCGGTCAGATTTAATGCGATAGAAATAAACACCGGAACCAACCTGTCGGCCTAAATCATCCTTGCCATTCCAGATAATTTTCTGGAACCCAGCAGGTCTGCGCTCATCGATCAACGTAGCGATCTTCTGACCCAGCATGTTGTAAATTTCCAGTGTCACATGGGCATTCACTGGCAACTCAAATCCAATCGATGTCTCCGGATTGAAAGGATTGGGCTGATTTTGATGCAGCGCAAATTTGGATGGAATAATGACTACCCGGGTTGAGGAAAATTGAAATTTCCCGTTGAGATCGATCTGTTTTAATCGGTAATCATATTTTCCGCCGGCATCAGGCTGATCGGTGAAGGTGTAAGAATTCATTGCAGTCGTCGTTCCATTTCCCGCAATGAAACCAACTTTTTGCCAGGCGTTCATTGGCTGACGCTGGCGCTGAATTTCAAATCCATAGTTATTCGATTCAGATGCAGTCGTCCAGTTCAATTCCACACGACCATTTTTCAGCATGGCATCAAATGACGCGAGCTCAACCGGGACCACAATCACGTCGGTTTTTATGATTGAGCTATTCGTTCCGACAATCCAGCCGACTTGATTATCGATGATATCGATATCGTAGAGACCGTTTCGTGTGCCGATTTCCAGCTTAAACCAGGTCGAGCCGCCATCGATAGTTTTGTACAGCGCTCCCTCAATACCCTGGATAACCGCCCAGCCAACCATTGAATCCATAAAATAAACTTCACGGACTTTATCATTGGCTGAAAAGAGCATCTGTTCCGTCCAATTCGTGCCACCATCAATTGTTTTCAAAATCGAATTGCCACAAATCCAGCCGATCGCTTGAGAAATAAAATGGACGGTATAAAAATCCTCGGTCCGTCCCGTCGGAATGCATGACCAGGTTGTTCCGCCATCCGTCGTTTGGGTGACGTTGCCATTCTCGCCGACTGCCCAGCCGATCTGGCTGTCAACAAAGTAGATATCATGGAGCGTTGCAGTTCCAGGACAGTTTTGTTTTGTCCAGGTTGCTCCGCCATCCATTGTTTTGAGAATGATTGACGAATCTGTTGTCAAGGGTCCGCCACAAATCCAGCCAGTCTGATCATTGATGAAGAACAACGATTGCAGAAAATTTTTAGTGTTGGAAGTCTGCTCAATCCAGCTCGTTCCTCCATCGGTCGTATGCAAAATCAGCCCCATTTCGCCAACGGTCCATCCCTTCTGGTCATTCACAAACAGAATTTCATGCAATGTTTCAGAGCCAGAAGAAGCCTGCAAGCTCCAGGTTTTGCCGCCATCCGTGCTTTTCATGATCTTTTTATTGGGTCCGACAACCCAGCCAATGTCCGGATTGATAAAGTCAACACCATAGATATTCCAGATGTAGGTGCCAATGCTAACCTCTTTCCACACAGCGCCATCATCATCAGAGCGAATTATTATTCCCGCGTTTCCTACAGCCATTACCACATCAGGGCTGGCAAATTTAATCGAATTTATGTTGCGCTCGACCTGGGATTCATCAGCTTCCCAGAGTTGTCCGCCATTGTTCGTTTGAATCAGGACGCCGCGTTCGCCGACAGCCCAGCCCAAATTTTGATCTTTAAAATGAATCGCCCACAGAGCGTTCGTCGGCTCAGGCTGGGTTTGCGTCACCCAACTCGCGCCACCATCTGCTGTGTGAATGACAGAGCCGCGTGTCACATTTCCGTCCCCAACAGCCCAACCGTGCAAGTCATCGACAAAAGAAACCGAATAAAGCTCCAGCGTTGCTTTGGAATAGTAGGGCGTCCATGTGGTACCGCCATCTTGAGTTTTTAAGATAATATCTTCAGCATTCTGCGGATCTGCCACGTAACTGCTGCCAACCGCCCATCCAACATTCGTGCTGCTAAATTGGATTGCATTTAGCGTACTCGCGTTCGTTGTCTCCAACACCGTCCACGTGTCTCCGCCATTCGTTGTTTTTAAAAGAACACCTCTTTTTTCGGTAGAGCTAATAATCCGATTTCCGACAGCCCATCCATTCAGGGCGTCATGAAAAAAGATACCTTTTATTTCATTAACATTGATTATCGTTTTGGAAGCCCAATTCGCTCCGCCATCGACTGTTTTTAAAATCTTACCATTCGTTCCTGCAGCCCACCCGTTCAATTGATCAGCAAAACAGACGGCATATAAATCACTGTCAACTCCTCCGCTGTAATGAGCAACCGTCCAACTGCTGCCTCCATTCGTTGTTTTAATAATCGTACCGACCTCTCCCACCGCGACAGCAGCCTGGTCATTGAACAACCAGATATCGTATAATTGATTTCCCTGGGGAATTGGATTTTGCCAGTGCCAATTCTCCTGTCCCATTGCCATTATCGATACTAACAAACTCATTGCCAGAAAGATAACTATCTTTTTCATAGCTCCACCTCACTTTAGGTTATTCTGTTGCTAAACTTTATTTAGACATGCAATCGATGCGCGATTGGTTCCTCTTATGGCGTTTATCAAAAAAAGTTTCTTTTTCGCCATCACACCTTTAAATTAATAATTAATTATAAAAATTGCAATATCTTTTTATCTTCGATTAGAAATAATATGATTCACTCATGCGAGAAAATTTAATCGCTAATTTTATGGAAGCGAAAACAGATCAATTTGGGGCTGTTGTACGCTCTGCATTTTCAACTTTTTTTCTTTTAATTTTTTCATATCTTCTTTGATTAAAAATAGCTCCCGTCGGAATTTAGTGGGATGCTGAATTTCACTCTGCTGCGCCAATTTCAAAGCAGAGTCATACCATTTTTCAGCGTCGGAGAGCTTGCTATTTTTCAAGAAAAAGAATCCAAGTCCCCAATAGCCCCAGAAACTTTTCGGATCAATTTCGATTGCGCAATGAAATAGTTGCTCCGCGGTTGGTGTTTGTTTTTGCTTCAATAATATATGTCCATAATCATAGTAATTTTTAGCGTCCAGGGGATTTTTGAGAATCGTAAAAAAGAAAAATCGATCGCGTTGATTTTCCCAATATTTTTTCATGCTGATTTTTGCCGCAAGCAGCGTTATCAAAAAAATATTGTTAGCAAATTGCTCTCTGGCTTTTAATGTTTCGAGGGCGATCTCCAACTGCGCGTGATGATCTTTTGATCGCGTTTTTTTCAGAAACGCTTTGATACGTTTGATTAAAATCGGCAATAGAAAGGGCAGATCCTTTTCAACGCTCTTCAAAATGGTCTCGTAGAGTTGGTGCGCCTGGGATTCTTTCGTGCCATCAGGAACAATATCGGAGAGGAAATTATCATCGTGCATTTCTGATTTAAACAGTTGAAACAGCGAGTATGGCAGGTGAACCATTTCATCGAAGTAGATTTCAATCATCACATCCCCGCGCAAAATCGAGGAGATAATTCCTTCAAATGGTTGAATCTCCTGATGGATAATCAATTGTTTCCAAAAAATGGGCCACTGGCAAATTTGTTTTGTCTTTTGCAAAATCAATGGATCACGTGTCAAGACCTCTGGATCAGTAATTTTCAGGCTATCCAGTCCTTCAGTTAAAACGGTCAGCGAATCAACAAATTTGAAACCATCCTTGATTGAGAGATTAAAAATGATCTCCCACAGCGGGTTATCCTCCAATGCCAATCCCAGGTCAGTATGGGATTGCAGAAACACCAGCGCGGTCATTAACGAGTCTTGCTCAGAACCGATTCGGGAGGTCCGCAACAACTCATTCAATAGCTTTTCCTGCGTCATCCTGATGAATGCCTGGGTAATGTATTTGGGCAGGATTTTGGCGCGAATCTCACGACGAAATTCATGGGGATTTTTGAGGGAATCAAATCGATTCGGGTCGGCCTCAACCAAATCCCGGATATCACGAAGCAAATCGAATTCATCAAATCGTAAATTTTTTAGCTCTTTTCGAGCAGTCAATAGGGTGGAGATATTCTCGGAATTGTAGATCAGTCGTTCTAAACTGGTTTTCGGAGGCTTAGTTTTTTTACCAGCGGATTTTTCGTCAATAATTTCAAACCGCATTTGCGGTTGTGCTAACTCTGGCATCGCTCCCATATTCGATTGCCTATTCTTTGAAATAGGTTCTGTTATTTCGGACGTGAGATTAAATAAATTGACCCTTTCTGAATTCGCGATAATTGCAGGTAACGACAACCTCACAATAAATTGGGCAAATTATTTTATCTCACATCCTTAATTAACGCTATATTTTTTGTAACAACACCTGCCATTGCATGAATGAATGTTCAGTTCTGATCACCTGGAAACGCAGTCGCTGCGTCATCGCTTCGATTTGCTTCAGACTTCTCGGATAAATTCGATTGCCGAATAAAGATCGGATTAGCGTCGTAATTCCAAACGGCGAAAACGTCAACAAAAAATGACCGTTATCTTTCAAAATTCGATAAACATCGAGCAGCAATAATTCGATATCTTTGATGTATTCGCTTAATCCGATCGCCGAGGCAATATCGACAGATCGATTTTGCAGCGGCAGATTGATTGCATCTGCCTGGATCATTGCAGTTTCGGGATGCAACTGCCTGGCTCGGCGCAGCATGGAAAATGTGACATCCACTCCAAACATTTCTTTTGCTTGTTCAAAAAAAATCAATGCACTGCCATTCCCCGTACCCAGGTCTGCGATTACATTTCCATTGGTTTCAATCAAATTCAGCAATCGCTCGATATTGTCATTTTCTTGCTGAATGATGAAGCGAAAGGGAAATCGATATCGAAAAATTCGGTAAAGTTTTTCCTTCACATCCCAAAGGAATTTATTCATAAAGCAAATACTTTTCTCGAATCAATTGAAACGTCACTAGATCGGGATTCCAGCTTTCGATAATTTGCTCAGCCGTTTGTCCCGCATCAATCGCCACTGGAGTTTCATCATTTCCGAACATCAAGCGGGGACTGCGCTGCGAATTCCAGGCGAATTTATCGGGATGCAGTTTTTTTGCCGCGCAAATCAAATGAAGCCCAAAAGCTACCGATTGAAACTGGCGCGGGTCAGTGACTGACAGCAGCAATCCATGGCAAAGCTGTCCTTCATATTTTGGGTTCATCGCAGCGCCAGGCATATCAACAGGAATGTATGAAATCGTATCGATCGAGACGCCTGAAATTCCAGATTCCTGCAAAATTTTTGCCAGGTTCACATTATCTAACCACGGCGCTCCAATATTCTCGAACGGCTTCGCTGTCCCGCGTCCTTCGGATATATTGCACGTTTCCAATAAACCCATGCCGGGATATAATAGCGCGGTCATTGGCGATGGCATATTGGGTGAGGGCTTGATCCATTGTATTCCCAACTCGCCATACCAGCTATTCCGCCGCCAGTTTTCCATTGGAATTACTGTCAATTGTGCTTTGATGCCATTCGCCAGCCATCCTTCTTCATTGAACATTTTCGCCAGTTCGCCAACGGTCATGCCATGGCGAAGCGCAATGCGATGGATGCCGACAAAAGATTTGTATTCGTCCTTTAAGACCGGTCCTTCGACAATCATACCGGTTATTGGATTGGGACGATCGAGCACCATAAATTCGATATTATTTTCTGCGGCTGCTTCCATACAAAGGGACATGGTGCTGATATAGGTGTAAAACCGCGCGCCAACATCCTGAATATCGAAGATCAGTACATCGATTCCTTGCAGCATTTCAGGCGTCGGCTTATTGGTATTCCCATAAATGCTGATAATCGGAACGCCTGTTTTGGGATCTTTTTGATCATTGATGTCAAAGCCGCCTTCAACATCGCCGCGAATGCCATGCTCTGGTCCGAACAATGCGACAAGCTCAACGCCTGGCGCAATGAAGAATAAATCGATGACATGATTTCCCTGGGAATCAAGCCCGGTCTGGTTGGTGATGATAGCCACGCGTTTGCCCTGTATTGCCGCAAATTTGCTGTTTGCCATGACATCAATTCCCAGCTTGAATTTAGAAAGCGAATCCTGACAACTCATCAACAAGAGGAACAGAAAGCAGATCGTAACTAAATATTTTATTTTTGACAATCGAAAACCTCCGAAAATTTGCTAAGGATTTCGGATAGGCTACAGCTTAATATCTGTGCCAACCAAAATCTTTATATCGAACAATGAAGTATTGATAACTGTAATTGGCTGCCCCAGAACTTTTTTCAATTCTTCCGCAATGCGGTTTTGTGATGCTTCACATTTGATGAAAGAAACTCGATATGATTTTTTATCGGCATTTCGATAATCGACCACTGAAATTTTGCTGCCATTGATGGGTTGGTTATGAAGAAGCTGGTTCACCCGCCCTGCCAGTCCGGTAAGCGTATAGCCGTTTAGAATCTCTAAATAATAATCTTTCCGTTCTTTTTCTTCCCGGTAGCTTCCTGTTTTTATTGGGGGCAATTTAAAATCTGCGCCAATGACGAGCGTGAAGTCAACCGGCGAGCTTTCCGGACGAATTTGAAAATGCGTGCTGAATAATTGGACATACTGATCGACTCGTTCTTTGATGGTGTTTGCGATTTGAACGTCTGAAGCCCGCCGCCATAAGATTTTGGATTTTTTCAGCCTCAAAGTTGATTTCATCAATTCAACGTCATCGGAAGTCGAGAAATTTTTCATCTCTTGCAAGTAGCCATCCCAGGTAATATTTTTCTGGAAGGAGCCATCGATCAAAATTACATTGAGCTTTATTTCGCCCGCAGGTTGAAATTCTGGTTCAGCAGTCGGTGTAATTGCCTCGTCTGGTTGATAACTAATTCCCGGCTCTTCTTCGACTTGTCTCGCTTGCTGAATTGGCTCCGACGAGGGAGGCTGAATAACTTCAGCTCTATCATCACCAGCCTGAATTTCCTGGCTATCATCTTTTGATACCGATTGCCAATATGAAGGTCCATACTTGATGATGAAAAATAGAATCAATGCGGTCAGGACGACGACACTGAAAATATTCAATATCTGGCGCAGCGGGATTTGGTATCCAGGTCGAAGCTTGCCAGTCCGACGAGCGATCGGACGGCGACTCTCTCGATCTTGTGAAAATTCCTCGACGATCTCTTTTTCTGCCGGCTGGATTTCTTTCACCCTGGTGGGTGCTCGATAGCGAACGCCTTTTATTGTAATTTGTCGCTCTGGAGGTTGGGAAGCATCAGCCTGGGGTGGGATCAACTCATCGCCCTCCTGAATCCGTTTAATACTTTTTAGCCTGACGATTAACGCCGTCGCCGCATCTTCTAATTCATGTTCAGAAGCAACTTTTACAAGTAAGTCACAAGCTTGTTGAGGCGTTGCTGAAATCATAATATCCTGAAGGCTCTGCTCCGACACTGCCTGATAAACACCATCGGTGCATAATAGCACGACATCGTTAATTTGTATCTTGCGCTGAATCATATCGATAGTTACATCTTCATCGCTTCCGAGCGAACGGACAATGTAGCTCCCGTTTTGCACGCCTTGCGATGGAGGAGATTCATTCCCTTTCTCGACATCAATAACGTGGCTTCGGGTCAGAAGCTCAAAGCCGCTGCCACTAACCAGGTAGGCACAACAATTACCGACATGAGCGATATAAAGCTTGTCTTGATGGATAACCGCGCAGGTCAGAGAAGCGGAAAAATAGCTAATGGATTGGTTCTCGATGTTTGCATCATGGATCATGGTGTTGGCGCTTTTCACAGCCTTCATCAGCATTGCTTCTATTGTGCCAACCCATGGCTCATCAAAGTATTCCTGGATAACGGTTTGAATCGCCAGCTTACTGGCAAACGCTCCTGTGCTCTCCTCCCCTTTGCCATCAGCAATCATGAACATCTGCCCCCTGAGCAGCAATGCCTCCGGATGCTGGGGGAAATAATAGCCTATTGTATCCTCGTTTTGCTGCTTGCCTGTTCCTGGCTTTGAATTCTTTCCCAGCTCCAGGCTAAATACCATATTTGTTGTTGACAACTTTTCCTCGCTCCAATATTAAAAATCGTTCCCGCTTGATGACAATATAAAATGTAACAAGTTAAAAATCAAGCAAAAAATTAAGCATCACTCAGGTTCAGAGTTTCAAAGTTCCCGGTTCAAGGTTTAAGATGAATAAAAATTAACCTCTTTTCAAATAATAGCAGAAAATCATTTGATGATTCTGCAATATAGACAAACCAAAAAACTGGTTTCAACCTTATAACCTGAACGATGAGCCTGGCAACCTGAGTCGTTACAAAATTAATATGCACCTGAAGTCCGGAAAACATTAGATGCTTTCACGGTAAAACCTTAGTCTCGGGTGGATAAACCTGGTTTCTGGCAGAAACCAGGTTTATTATCCACCTGTAAGCGAGCTTTTACCTTTCACGATAGAATGGCTACCTGAGCCGGGCATATCGCAACAATCTCAGCCAGGCGCGACGCAACCGATGAAAGAACTTTCGTTCTGAAATCATAATCTCACGATTTTCAACTATCCCCCTGGGCGCTGGGCGTTCTGATCTTGGATTCACGGTAATCCGAATGATCAGATCGCCATCGAGCAACTCAACTTTTGAATGAATTGGCAAATCCTGGTGTTTCATGCCTGGAAATTGCAGCGCAAATCCCAAAACTGCTTTTTCGAGCTTGTTGCTGTTCCATTTTTTTGCATTCCTTTCGCCGTCCTGTTTATTTTTGGCAAATAAGAACGGAAATGTTTCGCTGGACAAAAGCCAGGCGCTGGCGAAACGAGTGCTCTCTTCGGCTGGCACATCCGCGAATTCTTCTAAAAATTTTTTCATTTTTAGAATCACATTGCTCATAAATGCTGGCAAAGGAATCTGAAGGGTATGTGTTTTCGGCGAATCAGCAGCCAGCAGGCTGATAAATACACACCCTAAAGGATCAGATAATGACTTTGGTGAATCGAATGTGACATCCTGTTTAATGAAATCACTCACACTGGACAACAGGGCTTCAAACGGAGCGGCAATCGATCTGACAATGCTATGGAGAAGAGAATCGACAACCGGGTCAATATAGGTTGAAAGATGCTCGATTGTTTTTAAAATTTGGGGCTCCTTTGAATCAATTTTTTTTCTGAGGTCCGATTCCATGACCGGCAATTCCCAATCCATTGCCTGTGGCTTTTCGGGACGCGTGTCCCTGGTCCAATAAACGCAACGAGCCTGCGCGGTTTCATCGATATGAATCGCCCACACAATTCCTTCCATCCAGCCAGTGTTGCCACTATTAAAGTAACGACTCTTGATCAGGTTCAGCTTTGGCAGGATGATCCCATTGGTCGTATCAGATATTTTTTGTTCGACTTTCTCAAAATCGGAACGAAAAAAGGGCAGCAGTCGCTTCAAATCATAGTAAGGCTGGCTTTGAGGACGATGGGTATGGCCCAGACAGATAAGATTGTTTCGAGTAACTTTTTCAGAATCCGGTTTTTCCCGCACTCCGATTGTTGCTCCTGAAAGCGCTGCGAGCGTTTCTAAATAAAACATATCATCAATGGTGTGTCGTTCCAGATCATCTTGATGCTGAACTTTATGAGCGTATTTTCGAGCGGGAAGATACGCGGGAAAATTTTTCAAAACAAACGCATTGGCAAGAATCTCGGTGAAATTGATAGTTGGAGAGCCTGAATACGCAATTCCCCCCATATCGATAAACGGATCATCGAGAAAATCGATCGGTGTGGCAATCGCACTGACAATCAGTTTCCCAAGAATATTATTTTCATCACAATTAAAAAAATCCCATTGATGTCCATGAGCCACAATCATAGGCGCCTTTTTATGATAAGGATAAGAATCAAGCGCAAAATAGATTTCAGACTCATCCATGGTCTTCACACCCTCGATAATGGCAAAATCATAGACCTTGAATAACGGATCATCCGGCTTCTTGTCCTTATCAAAAAAGCTTTGCAGAACCTCGAAGACATTCGGATTTCTAATATAACAATCGTGATTTCCAAATAATCGAATATATCGCCCGTTGCAATGCAGCTTTAATAATCGATCATAGACCGGTCGATGCGTATCAATGATTTCCTGAAGCATCTCACGCGGTCGCTTCGAAAAATCCCTGGTGTACCACAACTCATCACAATCGCCAGCTTCAAGCACCGTGTAGCCATTCTCATACGCGAAATCCAGAAGCTCGCAATAGAGCTCCTGGTTCGCAGCAAAATGATCTATGGAACCGAACTCCATTGGCTCGCGCATATCTGATCTGGAATCCCGGTGGATATCACTAAAAATGATATACTTGGGACCGCCTTCGATTGGGGCTGGAAGTCGTTTGACGCTCAGCTTCGTATCTTTTTCGATTTCATTGAACAGAAGTTTCCACCAGGGGAGCAAGCAATCGAACAGCGAATGGACAGTTGCAGCGATAATAAGGAAAATCCCGACCGGGGTAAACCTCGCCATTTTCAACAGCGCCCATTCAGCATCCTCGTCCTTTTTTGCATTTTCAATGAGGTTGACAAAAACTTTGGTGATCGTCTTTGCTTCAATACTGATTGGCTGTTTGAACTGAAGTTTTTCAATCGCTGCTCTCAAAGGAGCGAACAGGTCTTCTGTCGCTTCATTCGCAGCAGTGAGCGGTGTCATTTCTTCGGGGAAAATGGTATATTTTAACAGACTCTGCAATCCCAATCCGGCTAAAGCAACGCCTGCGGGGAATTGGTAGGCTCGCGAGCTGAGGAGTTTTCGCAGCACGGCTGTGATCGAGTTTTCTTCGACTAAATTTAAATCCAATAATGAAATCTTGGTTCCCAGCCCACCTTCATCGCTGGTCAATACCGCGGCAAGCGCTTTTGATAAATTATCGGGACCGAGGACATTGAGAGTCGTTGCCAGAAGCGGTCCCCAGAGCTGAGTGAACCGTTTTTTAATTTCTGTCGGATCACGCAAACAAAATATCGCCGCCTGCTGAAACAGCTTTTTCAGATCTGGCTGCTTCTGCAACAGGGTTTCGAGTAATGTATCAAACGGGGCATCGCTCAGCTCATCTGCCAACTCATACAATTGCTCTGCCAGATCCTCGATTTTCAACAATCCATCTTGCAGCCACTCTTCCCAGATTACCGGAAAACGCTGTTGCGCCGCATTTTGCACTTGTTTGAAAGTTTCTTTAAAAAACTTTTTTAGCTTTTGTGGATCACGATCCTGGACGACCTCTTTGATCTTTTTCTGCAACGTTGCCTTAAAATCATCGAACTCTTGTTCCGCACTTCCAGCATCTTTGAATGTATCGAGAAAGTCCAAGGCATCATTTACAAGTGAATCGAAGATACCCATGCAGCAATTCCTTACCTCGCGTTTTTTATCCGAATGAGCTTTGCGCAATGAGCGTTCATGTTATTAACGCTAAAAAAAAATGACGAGCCAGAACAATTTCTGCAAACTATTTTTCGATGTTACGTTGGAGGATGTTCATCGTACGGATCAACCAGCTTGCCAGTATCTTTTAATTGAATTTTAATCGGCAAGGTTAGTGAGCGAAATTTCTCCCTGCCGCGAACGACCTGCTCCCACAAATCCTGTGGAATCACAGCGCACCATTCTTTGCATGTGTAATCGTCCCATTTGTCGCTGAAATATTTTTCGGTGTAAAGGCCAATGGTGCTCTGAATCAGGTCTTCCCTGTTATTCGAGCGATCCCTTAGATCAATGGCATCGTATTCTTCAAGAAACTCTTTCATGTATTTTGCAATATCAAAAACCGCGCTGTGGTGCATCGTGTAAAACGAATTCTTAATAAACATACCAACCATCTCGACAATTTCAGAAAATTTGGACCTTCTGCCGAATAATTGCAGTTTCTTTCTGACCAGTTTAGGAAACAGGTCCATATAATATTCGATAATTTTCTCATTGTCCTCATACTTGCGCATCGCTTCACCAAGCAGCATCCCCAGCCGGTCTGACCCACGATCTTCAATGGTATCCGCGCTGGTCGCGTAACCCCAGAGCAAGTTGGTGAGGAGCCGAACATAATTTCGCTTTCGCATTCGCACCAGCCACTTTTTCTCCCGAAGCGTGCGCTGTTGGATTTCGGTGGCTTCAGCTCGTTTATCAGCTTGCTCACGACCGTACAGATAATTCACCATGGCGCAATTAAAAAAATGCCCCAGGTCGATAAATCCGCCATTGCATGTAAAAACAAACCGGTTAAAAAAACCTGTTTCTAATTCTGGTTCGCCAATCGCCGGACAAAACGTCCAGCCCAGAGTGACCAGGTTGATGAGATTATCGACAATCGGGGAAAGATCGTCCACATTTCGCTGGTAAAATTTTCGAATGACCTGCCAGCCAAATGGCTTTTCTTTTTCGACGTGCTTAATCTTCTGCCGAAATTTTAATTCAAGATACGGGAGAACAATGAATCGGAAATTTTCTCGCACCGATTCGATTCGCTCTTCCAGTCCGATCAAAGCAAAAATGCTAAAAAAATTTCCCAATCCATTGATCAATGAATCAAACGGAATCGAGGTTTCGTTCAAATGGTATTTTTCAAATTTGCTTCGGATGCTTTCCGGCACCAAAGGACC
>JALOPY010000402.1 GCA_025453735.1 bacterium
GCAAAAGGAATGCGTCCCATCGCCTGCATTTGAAATTGACCGGACCGGGTGATCACAGCCTGCTTGAGATTTATCCCATTCGGCTCCAGATTTCCATTCGATAACAACGCATCTGATGAGTCTTTTGCCTGGTCTTCGCCAATATCAAGGAAAATCCTGTCAAATTGAAAAATGCCCAGCTTACCATTTTTCAGATCAAGATTGCCGGAGAGCTGGGGATTGCGGAGCTTGCCCTGCACTCGCAGGTCAGCAACGCCTTTGCCTTCCAACAACTCAGGCTTGTTCAGGAAAGCTGTGATTGTCGCATTCAGATCAGTTTCATTTCCCGTTATCTGGAAATCCATATCATCAGAATTAAGCTGATAAATTCCAGCACAACTGTACAGCACCTGCTGATTCCTTGCAATAGTGAACGGATTTAGCGAGAGTTGGTTGTCACTAAATTGGAAACCCATCGCTGCCTGGTAAAGTCCGACCTTATTCAAACTGACGTCAACCAGGTTTAGCTCACCGAAAAGCCTGGGATTTCCCAACGTTCCGCTGATGTCGATGAACCCGTGCAACTTTCCCTGGTCAATGAATCGGGTGTTCTTCAAAATAAAGCTGGCGAAATCTGCCAATGAACCTTCCGGAAAAATAATTTTCGCTGCAATGTTTTTCTCGTCTTGAGTTTCAATTTTGCCGCTGGAATACATAATATTTTCGATGTTGAGCTTATTAATTTTTATGTAATCAACAGCCTGAACGATATCAATCTCGCCGAAAAATTTTTTATCGCCGTTGTAAAAGTCGATGCTGCCAATATATGTGTTATCATCTGCCCGGGATTTTATCGTACAGTCCAGCTCTCCAAAGCGAGGCGTTTCAACCTGGTTTCCCGCCCAGTGAAAATTTCCGATACATTTCCAGGTTCCGGCTTTCCCATCGATTTGAAAATTTGTCGCGCTATAATTTAGTATCTTATGAATCGTGATCATTTCAGGAAGCGCATAAAGAACATTGTGCAGATTTTTAAGATTAAAATTATACTTCGGAGTCTTTTCTGCCAGGAAAATTTTGCCATCTCCCTTGAAAAAATACTCAGGCGCATTTAGCGTTAAAGCGATTTGATTGTCTTTAAATGAGTAGCCGCCCTGAAAACGGAAAGTTGTATCCGGAGTTGCGTGCGTATTGATCAGGAAATCAAGATTCCCTGTAATCTGATCCCAATTGCCATTGCCTGAAATTGTTATCACCCCGGAATTGCGTTCCAAAGAACGAAATGGCAAACCGATTGACGCCAGGGGAATTTCCCCGCTACTGTTTAAGACGAATGAAACGCCTGCTTTTTCCTGTGAAAAATCGATTCGACTTTTTCCGGTAACGCGCATCCCTTTAATTTCACCCACCAGGCTCGTGACTTGAAAAATTGTATCTTTAAAAGTTACGTTAGCTCTGACATTCCGCAGGGCAGTATTATCAATAGCCAATTTGGGAGCTTCGATTTGACCGGTTATGGTGGGATTTGCAAAGGTATTCGTCACGGCAAATGACAAACTGGAATTGCCCGCGAATTTGAGCTTTGCTTTTTTCTTCACCTGTTCGAGGGCTTTCTTTAAATCGAAACGATCAGATTGCATGGTCAATTCCAGCCGGGGATTGAATATATTGCTAATTTTTCCGGCAAGAATCATGTGCGAGCCATTGAACAGAAAGCTGGAATTATTGAAGATGCAATCGCCAGCCGCAATTTGAGCAGAGATATTAATATCATCAAAAAAAAGGCGATTATCAGTTATCTGGAACGACCCTTCAGTGATGTTTATCTCACCAGAAATATCAAATTTCTGATTCTGCAATTTTTGTTGAGCAATAACGATCGTTCCGTTGACTTGCCCCTGCTTGACGTCAAAATAATCTGGTACAAGAAAAGGGATTCTCTCTTTCCACTCGAAATTATTTACCTGAATATTGAGGCGGTCGAGATTGGTATGAAGCAAATCCACATCGCCGGTTACGATCAAATTGAAATTTTGAGAGTGGAATATTTTTCCGACGAGCCGCAGCGAGCTATTCTCGATCTCCTGCAAACTAAGCCAGCCGTTTACATCGTGGGCAAGAAGAACTTCACTTTTCGTTGAATCTACATAACTGATGCTGCCTTTTGAAATGGTAATTCGCTTGATAAAATCCAGATCTTTTGCTCGTTGCAGGTACTTCTCGGTTGCGTCCGAGACAGATAGCGAATCAGAATCGGTTTTGATTTCGCTCGCATGATGGTGATGCCGAATCAGCAGGCGGGGTTTTACGAAAAGAATTTCATGGGGAATACGCTGGGGTCGAAAGCGATTTTTGATGAGACTGATAAAATTTAAACCCAGGCGAATATCCTGAACCTGGAGCGATAACGAGCTATCTTTAAGCGTAAACGCAACGCCTTTTAAATGGACTGCGCTCAACGTCATGTCAAGTTTTTCAATCTGGCAATTTTCACCAAGGATTGGTTGTACTTTTTTTATTAATAAATTTTTTGTCCGTTCATTGACCTTAAACAAATTCCATCCATGATAGATGACGAGGGATGAAAATGCTATAAAGAGTGAAATGACAATAACCCAGCGTCGAGTTCGCATGTTTTCCTGTTTGCAATGCCTTTGATAATAAAAAGGCGATCCTGTTAGTTAGAATCGCCGATGATAGTGCTAACCGTCATTAAAACCAAATATTAAACAATTTGACGAAGCTGAAAGTTCCTCATAAAAATTCAAATGTTAAGGGTAAAATTTCAGTTACCGGTGAACTGACCGGTCGCTTAAAGTTAGAATTCTTCCAGTAGTTCAGGCAGGAATAATCTGTTCGCTGACCTTGCCATAGCGACGTTCCCGCTGCTGATATGCTAATATTGTCTGAAAAAATTCATCCTTTCGAAAATCAGGCCATAAGGTGTTTGTTATGTACAACTCAGAATAGGCAATTTGCCACAGCAAAAAATTACTGATTCGCTGTTCGCCGCTGGTGCGAATCAGGAGATCCGGATCAGGCAAATCAGCCGTGTAAAGATGATCTGCAATAAGCTGTTCATCAATTTCAATCGGTTTAATATCGCCGCTTGCCACTTTTCTGGCAATCTTTTGCATTGCCTGGGTGATCTCCAATCTGCTGCTATAGCTAAGCGCTAAGTTTACGATCAGCCCGGTATTATTTTTTAATTCATGAATCGCATAGTTTATCCCCTCGCAAACCACACGCGGCAAATCTTCCATCACTCCGATCACTTTGAGGCGGACATTATTTCGCTTCAACTCCGGGACTTCACGTCGAATGGTTTGAATCAACAATTTCCAAAGCGCGGAAACTTCACCTTTGGGACGTTGCCAATTTTCCTTGGAAAACGTATATAGCGTCAGCACGTTAATCCCCAGCTCACCACATGCCTCGACAATTGCCCTGACGGATTTGATTCCTTCTTCATGACCTCGAACACGTTTCAAATTTCTCGCTTTCGCCCATCTGCCATTTCCATCCATAATTATTGCTACGTGACGGGGAATATTGTTCCCTGCCAGGATTCGCGTTATTAAATCATTTTCTTCCACCATAGCATCCTCTAACCCGATCAATTGACCTCGTTTTACATGAAAGAAAAAGGAGCGATAGTGAGAACTCTGCGCTCCTCTTTGCGTTAGTAAAGTTCAATACGACGTATTCTATTACAAAATTAATCTTGCATTTTTTTGCAAGAAGGCTTTCAAACATCAAGTCACCAGGAAACCACAACAGACACGAAGAAAGATTATTTTTTCTTCGTGAACTTAGCGTTTGCTTAGCGTTCACCGAAAGGCGAATCCCCGCCTATTTGCGTGATCTTAGTGTTGAGCAATTTATACTCATTAAGGTTTAGAATTTCATACTGATTCCATCGCTCCAAGCGATGGAATCAGTATATCTATGATTTTTTATGCTGAAAGATTAACCCTAAACATGCTGAAAGATTAACCCTAAACGAGTATATTTGCAGCTATGCGCGCTATGAATAGCAGATCGAATTTAAAACAAATTGAATTAAATGTCAAGTATATTTTTTGATAAATTTGAAAACCAATCTTTTCAAAAAAAATACCCTCCGTGCTCGACAATCGAGCCGCGACACGAAGGGCATTAAATTTCATTTCAGTCAACAAATTTATTGTTATAAAGCAAAAGCGAATCTATACTGAAGACTTATTCATTTTTCAATGCTTCCGATTTATCGAAAGCGGTTTTTCCTTTTTCTTCCATACCCGCGTTCACATAGGCAACTCCCAGGTTATTCCATAGAATTGGATCATCTGGCTTCACCTGGACTGCTTTCTCTAAATAGGGAATCGATTTACCATAGTATTCTTTTTCCAGATTCTTCTTCTCTTTAATTTCTTTTTCCGGCACTTTGGCTAATTCTTTGTCCGTCATTTCGCGATATTTGGTGAGGACATTCTGAGCCAGACTAAGATAGGAATTGGCAATATTTACATTTGCTTCCAGATCATCGGGATTAATTTCCAGCACTTTTTCAAATTGGATAACGGCGTTCGTAAAATCGTCCCGCATAAAATAAAGCCGTCCTAAATTAAATCGCAAGTCCGGATCGTTTGGCCGTCGCTCCAATGCATCTTCATAAGCTTCAAAGGCTTTGTCAGATTGTTCCAGGTAATCATACGCCATAGCTTTCTGAGAAATTGCGTCAACATTCATCGGATCGAGCGCCAGAACTCTATCCATCAATTCAATTGTTTTTTCTGGTTGTTTCGTAAGCATATACAACCGACCCAGGTGAATTAAAATCAGGGTATCCTGGGGAGAAATTCGGATAACTTCTTCATAAGCTTTCACAGCATCTTCAAAATTTTCCATGCGCTCGTTTACATAAGCAATGTTCTTGTAGGCTTCGCCGCGGCTGGGATCGATGACGACACAATTATTAAAGTCGGCTATTGCAACCTGCAAACTATCTCGCTTGACATTCTCAACACCTTTGTTAAACGATTGAGACCAGAACCGATTGCGATCGTTAGTGATCTTGTCAATCAACTTTGCATTGGCACTGCCAGGGGCAGACAGAAGTTTCATCGCCGTTTCGTAATGCTCATTCATTTTTCGATAATCACCTAAGCGAGCATATCCTTCTCCAAGATAAGCATGGGCTTCAGCATCCGCAGGATTAACCTGAACTGCCAGCTTCAACTGTTCCATGGCTTTGTTCCAGTCATTCTGTTGATTGATATAAATGAGAGCTGATTCCACTTCTTTGGAACGGCAACCAAACATCATAATTGCTGAGAATAATACCAATAGACTTAATGCAGCGACAGCATAAATCCGTCTCATCCTTCTTCTCCTTATAACTTATTATTAGAATTAAAATTTAAATTAGTGAAATATAAGTCAAATATTTTTCTTTGTCAAGTTTTTTTTTGATTTTCAGGTAAAACCTCACTTGCTGGTGGACAATAAACCTGGTTTCTGGCAGAAACCAGGTTTATACACCCGAGACTGAGGTTTTACA
>JALOPY010000403.1 GCA_025453735.1 bacterium
CAGGCTTGCAAAATCAATTTCTCTGGAGATCTGTGACTTAAATCGTGCTTCAGAAAGATATGGGATTTTGTTTTCATGATATGCAAACAGCATAAAATTGGTGGAATATTTTCTTTGAGCTATGAGTGGATTGTTTTCCTGTTGATCAACAGGAACAGGATTGACTGGATTTTCTAACACGCGAGGTGTCGAAGCAAAGCGTTTTGGACCTATTTCTCTGATGCTATCCTCCGGCGCAACGCGATATTTATAAATTTTCTGCTTAATGACTTTTCCGCTATTAAATATCCTGTTGCAGTTTAGGCAAAAACCCTGGACTTGAGGAGTTTCGATTTCATGGTTACAATTTGCGCATGTAAACGATATATTGGCAAACTGGGGAGAGCAATTGATTTCAAGGTGCTTCGATTCGCAATTCGGACAGACATAATTCAAGCGGATGTCATAGCGGAGACAAACCGGGCAAAATTCGACGACGTTCACCAGGGTCTTTTCAAGGGGATTGCGATCGTCGTTTTGTTCGATAGAAATTTCTTGAGGTTCCACAGGAGCAGGCTGGTTAAATAAAAAAAGTGCATCCAGGTAAATATCGCGCTGGCTGATTGTGTTCCTGGGGAACGGTTCGCTGATTGCTTTCTTCCAGTTTCCCAATATCTCGCGAAGCTGACTCAGAATCAAATTCTCATAAAATAACATCGGTTCAAACCGGGAATGACAATTGAAATAATTCTTTATCCATGCCAGCAATTCATCTTTGCGAATCTCATGATAAAAACGATCCAATAATTCTTTGTTGAGCAAAGCCAGCTTATCCTGAGATTGTTGCTGCGACGCCATGACGAGAACAGGTATTTCATCAAAGACATTTTTGATGTTATTGGCAAGCTGAATTCCATTGTGATGAGGTTTAATAAGGTCTAACAGAATTATATCAGGTTTGTTTTCTATCCCCTGGCTGTTAATATGCAATAAGCCTTGCTTCTGATTCTCGGATTCAATAACCGTCTTGAGAACTTTAAAGATATAGAGATCATCGTGGGTCTGGAAGATTTTATTCATTGCCATAACCATTCACTGTTAGAAATTATTTTGCAGTTACCTGCTCATCATTGTTAAAATCACCTGATTATTTTTGCAGCAAAGAAATAATTTAGGACTGTGAATTAATTAAGTTACTCATTTTGTAAAGCAATCATGCCTTTCTATAAGCACAGATCTTTCGTAAATGCGAAAGCTATTTAATTCACGTCCCTTAACTGCACTGTTCCACAATGTTAAGCCATGACAATCTTTATGCCAAAAATTTATATTGTAAGTCTCTGTTAATTAATAGTGGATTAGAGTTTTGCATAGTTCCAACTACTTTAATTTTATGATGTAATAACTGGAATTAGTTCAAATCGGATTGAACATTGTATTATCACAAAACAATTTTTTCCCACATTGAAACTGCAAGTTCTTTCTTAAAATGCAATACGGGCGAAATGAGAAGGAGACTGATTTGGAGAGTGGGGTTGCATAAACTTATAAAAAAGAAAAAGGAGAGATATTATCTCTCCTTTTAATTAAAACATAAATACATTAAAAGAACAAAAAATTTGAACCCTCCACTATTGAATCGCAAACAGAGCTACAGTTGTGTCGTGTCTGGTGCGACTGCGGTCGTGTCAACCGGCGCTGGAGCTTCTTCAGTTTGCTGCTCCACTGCAGGTTCTTCGGTTTTAGGTTCTTCTTTTTTAGTACAGCCGCTCATGAATAACATTGGAACTGTTAAGCATAAAATCAGCAATACAACGAGGAAAAATCTTTTCATTCTGGTTCACCTCCTTGATCATTCTTTATGCGTGGGAGTTAAGCGTTAGATTACAATTTCCCTATGTTTTTTCTATATAAGCTCAACTTAATATGAATGAATGGTCTATAATATAAAAAAAAATTCATATTTGTCAAGAAAAAATTTCAGAATTTGAAAATTATTATCTGAAATCACCAATTAAATTAAACGCTGCCCAAAACGCGGGGTGCGCATTGACCTGGTCTTTCACAAACAGGATAGCTTTCTGCAGCGCTGCGGATTTTGAATCTCCCATTTTCAGGTACCGAAAAAATCGCTTTATCATGACTGCCGTGGCTAAATCATCAACCTTCCACAAGCTCGATGTCAGCGACGCGCTCCCGGCATAGATGAAGCTTCGCGTCAGCCCAATTAGTTCATCACCAACGCTGACCTTCGCAAGTCCGGTTTCGCACGCGCTCATCACCACCAGATCGGCATTCATTTCAATGCCAAATATTTCATGCGCTTCCAGACGTCCGTCATTTGCTTTATCTGGCGCTAAAAGCAATGATGAGAATAAAGGATTCACTGCATCAAATTCCCCATGACACGATAATAAAATCATTCGCGGTGTCTTCGACTTATTTTTGAAAATCGTCTCAGTCGCGTCCTTGTTAAAATAGGAAACGACATTGGGATAGAGCAATTCTACACTTTCAATTTCCCTTTCCGCAAATGGAAGCTCATACCCAGGATCATTCAAATCTGGATTCCCCAGCGCTAAAATTTCTGCATTAACAATTTGGCCGCGAACGTGAGTCTGCCCCTTTTTCATGCAAATATCAAGAACCGTCGCACTCGGCGCAAGCGAAATCGACTTCTTTTCGATTAAATATTTTTGATCATTATCTAATAGCGCGGCAAACGGAAGATAGTGGAGAATCCCATAAGGTATAATGACAATGTGCTCAAAGGGAGCGAGTTCTGCCTCGATTGGAGCTATCAGCAAATTATTGAGCTGCTGCGAAATAAGCAGGGTTGACATCTGTTTTGCAATGGCTTTGCGGAGTTGCTCCACAAGAGCAATCAAATCCGAATCCGAATTGTCTTTTTTTCGAGCCACGACGCGCTGATTGGAAATTACCCAGGTAAACAGGGCATGCTTCGAATAAAAATATTCAATCACCGCAACATTCGCTGGCAGAATGGTCATGAGCGAATCCACATTTGGAGGCTCCACTGAAACCATGTCTGCCAATTCAGCGTTCTGTTCTTTCAATTCGACTAAAAACTGCTGGTATTGCTCTTTCAGGCGTTCGAGATTGTCGGTTAAATTTTCTAATTTTTCTTGTTCAGGAGCAGTAATTTTATCACCTTTTATTACCAATCCTGACATCTCATTCTGCACGCGACGGATTTCGTCCTGCAAATGATTGCCTTCCGCCAGCTTCTGTTCCCCTGATTTGCCGCTGAATTTTATATCACGATTCGCCAACAGATCGATAAAATTTCGAGATTTGGCTCGCTCGACAACTTCCAATGCTTTGTCGGACTGACCAATTTCAAAATATAAATTTACCAGTTCGAAGTAAGCATCCAGCTTATCATCGATGAATCCGGATTTATATTCCTCCACTTTAATTTGCGCCCGCATCGCTTCGATAACTGCCAGCGCATTATGATAAGCATCGATGCTTTGGTTTAATTTATTGTTTTTAAGATACACTTGCCCGATTTGATAATGACATCGCCATTCCACTTCGGGAATGAACAGCGCTTTTGCTTTTTCAGCAGCTATCGTCAACGTGTCGAGAGCGATTTCAATCGATCCAAGGATTAGATATGCTTTTCCGATTTCATACAGACATTGCGCTTCATTGCGACCATCAAATATCTCCTGGCTGATTTGCAAGGCGCTGCGGAGATATTTCAGCGCCTCATTGGTGTTTCCTTTCTGCAGATAAATACCACCCAGGTCACGATAGCCATACCCCAGTCCGCGCTTGTTTTGAATCGATTCATAGAATTGAATCGCCTGCTGGAATTCCATCTGCGCGTTCGTCAAATTATTCTGCGCCCGATAAATCAATCCGATATTGGTGTGGATGGTTGCCATGTCCTGTTTCGCGCCAATCTCTTGCGCCAACGCTAGCGCTTGTTGTTCGTATTTAATTGCCTCTTCA
>JALOPY010000404.1 GCA_025453735.1 bacterium
CCTGCAAATGCAATTCCTGAATCCGATGTGTGGCATGGGCTGGAACTCGAAGTGGGATGTCCACCATCGGCGCTAATTTTCCTCCGTCCTGTCCTGTCAATCCAATCGTTTTCATCCCGATGGCTCTGGCGGTCGTCATGGCATAAATGACATTTTGGGCATTGCCGCTGGTGCTGATTCCCAACAATACATCGTCTTTTTTTCCCAGGGCGAAAAGCTCCTGAGCAAATCCGATGGAGGGAACCGGGATATCGTTCTCCACGGCTGATTTCAAAGAATGATTTAAGCCCAATACGATCACTGGAAGACCATATTCCAATGCGCCTGCCAAGACTTCTCCATCGGGCAAATCACGAAATTTCTTCCGATCCTCCTGCTTGAGCTTTCGATTTCGTTGAAACGATTTCAGCATTTCTCCAGAAATATGTAGGCTATCGGCGAAGCTGCCACCATTGCCACAGAGGAAAAGTTTGCCGCCGTTATCAAAACAATTCACGATCAGCATGTAGCATTGAATCAGATGGCTGATGATCGATTTTAGCGGCGATACTCGTTCCATAAAATCGACTAAAATTTCGACAACGTCGGGGTGCTGTTCTAAAAATTGTTTGACATTTTCGGGCAATTGATGCAGTAACTTTGGTTTCATAATTCTATCACTATTTTTTTTCCAAAATTCAAAAAAACTTTTCCCCAACGGATTGAAATAACCCAACAGATGTTAAAAATTTATTTTTATCTGTTGGATTGTTTCTATCAGTTGGAGATTTTTATTTGCCTCAGGAATTTAGACGATCAACTTGCATCTTAATCGCTTCAAAATCTTCAGCAATGCCATCGGGCGTATCGGATTCATTTAGCGGCGGCATTCGAGAGGCGCTGGCGATTTTCAGACTTTCAAAATATCTGTTTTCAAAATCTGTTTTCGGCTCATACGCTTTCTTATCCAACGATAACGGCAGCCAGATGGTTTTCATACCGATCGCTTTGGCGGGTTTGATGTCATTATCCACCCGATCGCCGATCATGATTGCGTCAGCAGCTTCGCATTTTGCCTGGTCTAATGCCCAATGAAAAAATCGTGGATCAGGCTTGCTCATTCCCACGATCTGACTGATGCCATGAATTTGAAAATAGTTCAGCAATCCCAGATTTTCCAGGATGCCGACCACTTCTCGGGGTTGATTGGCAATGATCCCCAGTTTAAATTTTTCAGCCAGGCTTTGAATAGCAGGAACGATGCCAGGCATCAGTGGACTGTATTCAGTCCAGTTCTCCGCCAGGGTGCGCCGAATCCGTTTGTCCACTTTTTGCCACGTGCCATCGCCCAAAAATTGTTTCATCACGGCTTCATAATGCTTGCCATTGCGTTCCACCAGAATCGATCGCTCTCGTGCTGCCAGCACTTCATCCAGCGAGATCTGCCTGCCATTTTGCTGAATCGCCCGAAAGATTTCATGATAGAAAAACGCCATGGCAGGATCGTCGTTTAAAATGACGTTGCCGATGTCGAAAAAAATCCATTTGATCATTTTTGATCCTTTTATAACAAACCAGGTTTCTGACAGAAACCTGGTTTGTTTAGTTACTCAGAATGCTTCAGCATTCTTCCACATCTTCGTCCCATGCCTCGGCTTGGGGCGATTTAATGAATCAATTTTTTGCTAACCCTGTGTCGCTCGTTCCAGCCGTTTCATTATCGAAAAAATAAATGCAGCCGAAGCCAAACAGCAGACGACAAATATTAACCAGAGCTGCCACAACTCGACACGAGTCCACATCAGGCTGCCGACAAATAATAATTTGTTACCCGCGGCAGTTGCGGCCAGCCAACCTCCCTGCATCAATCCCTGGAACCGTGAAGGCGCTACCTTTGCCACGAACGCCAGTCCCATGGGGCTGAGGAACAACTCAGCCACAGTCAGCACGAAGTAGGAATTAATCAGCCAGTAGGGAGACACTCGTGTAGGTGTTGGCATTCCATTCAACGAAGCAGGTGAAGTCAGTTTTAAAGATGCTAACAGCATCACTACAAATCCCAATGCTGCGAGAATCATCCCGATTCCAATTTTTCGAGGAGCGGAAGGTTCTTTGCCACGCTTCCGCCAGTATGCAAACAATCCAACGATTACTGGTGTCAGGATGACGATAAAAATGGGATTGAAATGCTGAAAAATCTCCGGCTCGATTTGGTTGGAAGGCTGATAACGACTATAAAAATTATAGGTCAATAAACCGCCGAAGATGATCAATCCGGCACCAATCATTTTTTGAAGGGTCTGAGAATTTTTTCGGAGCATTAATACAACACCAATCCCCGCACCAATCAGGCTGAGGAATGCCTTCAAATCAAAAAAGATGAACGTGAATGGATCGACTTCCTTAGCTGTATAGTCTCGTGCAAAAAACGATTGGGTGAGTCCATTCTGGTGGAATGACATCCAGAAGAAGATAACGACAATAAAGACCACCACCAGGGCTGATACCCGGGGCTTTTCCTCTTTTGAAGACATCAGGACAATCCAGATGACAAATCCGACAAATAATCCCAATGCCGATCCAGTTAGTAAATCCCTCACCAGATATATTATGAGTGCGAAAATCACGGCACTACCAAGCGCAATCGGCAATGCCCAGGGCTTTTCTTGCAGGGTAATCGTTTTTGCTCCAGCTACTTTTTGCTTGTTAGGCAGAATCTTGCCAAAAAAGAAGTAAACCAGGAAGGATATAACCATCGCGGCAGCAGCAATGCCAAAGGCATAATGATAGCCCGTGGAAAATACGTCCATGTAATCCTTGGCGAATGCCGACAAATCCGTCACGGTCGCACTCGATACCTTATTAGCTAACTCCTGCAGCTTTGTCGTGTCAGCAAGCGGTTGCACCAGGTGGCTATTGCATAAGGCAGGTAGGTCGGCGTCATAGGTGTAACCATGGGTGCCGAGAAACCAGTTGCGAATTCCGTTAGCAGCGCTGGGAGCGAAAAACGCACCGATATTGATGCCCATATAGAAGAGGCTAAACGCTGAATCTCGGAGTGGCGTATATTTTGGATCATCGTATAATTGCCCAACCACGGCTTGTAGATTTCCTTTGAATAGTCCATTTCCGAGCGCGATGATCAACAAGGCGATCAGGCTTACTGTTAATCCCAGACGGGGAATGGACATCAGAACATAGCCGCCCAACATGGTGATGATGCCGATGAATATCGTCCCTTTGTAATTCTGGGTTTTATCCGCAATGAAGCCGCCCAGCAGCGCCAGCGCATAAATCAAAAAGTAAAACCAACTGTAGTAGTCGCCAGCTTTATCCGCACTCAGGCCATACCTGGCTTGCAGAAAAAATGCCAGGCATGCCATCATGGTGTAGAATCCGAATCGCTCGCCCATGTTGGTAAAGAACGCAACGATCAGTCCCTTCGGGTGATTTTTGAACATACATTTCCCTCCAAATTGATGAAGTTTATTTTTGTAAATTAGCTTGAGCCTTGGTTAACATTCCAAATTTCAAAATCAAAAATCCAAATAAATTACAATAATCAATTGCCAATTGCCAACGCAGATTTGGAATTTGAGATTTCGGTAATTTGAGCTTATTTCGAATTTGGCTATTATAGTTTGGAATTTATTTTTTTCCTTCTGTGAATGGCTTCCAATCTCATAAAATCTTTGGCATTATCAGCAGAGTAATATTCGGGGAAATAGCCTAAATAGCTTGGATTACTTTTAGCTGAATCAACAGCTCTTTGCCAGGGGAAGAAGTCAACGACTAAATCATAACCCATAGCTTTGAATGCAGCCCGGGCAACGGCAATAGATGCGCCCTGCTGGTCCATACTTTCTCCGGAATAGGGAGGCCAATCAAGCGAAGTCAGTTTTACTGTTTTGCCGCTCGTTGCAGAAAAAATCAACAAGCAAACAACAACAATGAAGAAACATAAAGTAA
>JALOPY010000405.1 GCA_025453735.1 bacterium
TAAATAAACAGCTACATGGAGGCTCATTAAAAAATGGATCTTTTCAAATTGATAAAACTCCAGGAAATTGATAAACGCATCATGGAACTGGAATCTCTAAAAGGAGATATTCCGGAACAAGTCGAAAGCTTAAGGGATAAACTTGCAATTATTCAGCATAATCTTGCCACCAGCGCAAACGAATTTGAAACTGCTAAGAAATTGCATCGAAATACAGAGATGGACATTAAACTCTTTACAGATAAATTAAACAAATATAAAGAGCAATTGTATTCGGTGCGAACCAATAAAGAATATGATGCCATTACCTCAGAAATCGAAAATCTCGAAAAAAAGATCGACGAGATTGAAATTCAGGGAGTGGAAGCTTTAGAAAATGAAGAGAAATATAGCTTAGAAGTGGCTCAATATGAAAGCCAACAATCAGAGGTGAAGCAGTTTTTAACAAAGAAAGAATTTGAGCTCCAGGAAAAATTGGATGAATCGGCTGCAGAACAGCAAATATTGAATAATCAGCGACAAGAGCTTGTTTCAGGTATCGAACGTCGCGATCTTTCCAATTACGATAGAATTAGTCGGGGCAGAGATGGAATTGCTTTAGCCGAGATTCATAATTATGTATGCAATGCTTGTTTCGCAACGATTCCAGCCCAGACTGTAGTTGAAGTCCGCAAAATGGAACGGCTGATATACTGTGAAACGTGCGGTCGAATCCTGGTCGCTTTCAATAACGTGGCTGAGCAACCAGTCGAAATAAATTAAATCGCTATTTTGCAATGTAAAATGGCAAATCAGAATACGTGATGAGACTTCATCAATCCAAAGTAAAGCAGACGATCGCGTGCGCCTGAGGCGCATGAGGAAAGTCCGAACTCCACAGGGCAGGACGCCTCATAACATGAGGGAGGCGTGAGCCTACGGAAAGTGCCACAGAAAATATACCGTTCCGCCGCAGGGCGGAATAAGGGTGAAAAGGCGAGGTAAGAGCTCACCGGTTTCCTGGTAACAGGGCACGCAAGGCAAACCCCGTCCGGAGCAAGACCAAATAGGAGAGAAGAAGCTGCCCGCTTCAATTGACTCTCGGGTAGGTCGCTTGAGGTCCGCCGTGAGGCGAATCCCAGATAAATGATCGTCCTCGACAGAATTCGGCTTATGATTTGCTTTGGATTGATGAAGTATTATTTTTTTGATAGATGAGGATTGTTGATGAACCTGAAATGGATGATTCTTGATGACCTGGATACGGATATTGTTGATAATTTTTCACAATTGCTCAATGTGCCGAAAATAGTCTCGCGAATACTGCTCAATCGCGGCATCGATACGATGGAAAAAGCAAAGCTCTTTTTTCGCGGAAAATTAGATAATCTTTACGATCCATTTCTGCTCCCTGACATGGAAAAAGCTGTCGATCGAATTATAAAGGCGATCCAGTGTAATGAAAAAATTCTTATCTATGGTGATTATGATGTCGATGGAATTACGGCTGTCTCCATGCTTTATATGTTGCTGAAACAACTGGGAGCGAATGTTAATTTCTATATTCCCAACCGAATCAAAGAAGGATATGGAATTTCATCGCTTGGCATCGAAGAAGCCGCAAAACAAGGCATCAACCTCATCATCACTGTCGATTGTGGAATAACAGCCATCCAGGAGCTGGAATATGCCAGGCAGCTAAATATGGACGTTATTGTTTCTGATCACCACGAACCGGGAATTGCGCTGCCACAAGCTTATGCCATTTTAAATCCAAAGTGTTCAAATTCTAACTACCCGTTTCAAGAATTAGCCGGGGTTGGCGTTGCATATAAACTTGCACAGGCGCTAATCCGTGCCTTAAAATTAGCAGATGAACTGAGCGAAAATTTCGTCGATCTTGTCGCCATCGGAAGCGCGGCGGACATTGTGCCAATGATCGATGAAAATCGGATTTTGGTAAAAGAAGGACTGAAAAAATTAAATAAAACCGACCGGCACGGACTAAAAGCGCTATTAAAAGTCACCGGGATGCTGAATAAGCCGCTTGGCACAGGTCAGGTCGTTTTTATTCTCGCACCTCGAATCAATGCCGTTGGGCGCATGGGGAACGCGGAAACGGCAGTAGAACTTTTGACAACCCAGGACCAAAGTCGTGCTCTGGAAATTGCCAACATCCTCGAGACTGAAAACCGCCAGCGAAAAAATATTGATGAAGAAACATTCAGAATGGCTCAACAACTGGTCGATGATCACATCGATCTTTCTCAAACGTATGGATTGGTTCTGGACCAGGAAAGATGGCATCCTGGAGTAATCGGCATTGTGGCTTCACGAGTTGTTGAAAAATATTATCGCCCGACAATCATGATCTCGATTGATGAAAATGTTGGGAAAGGATCGGCGCGAAGTATTGCCGGATTCGATATCTATAAAGCATTGAAACAATGCGACGATCTGTTGCTTGGGTTTGGCGGTCATAAATATGCTGCTGGATTAACGATTGAGAAAAGCAATATTGACGAATTTCGCCAGCGATTCAATGAAATCGCCAGCCAACAATTGACTGAAGATTTGCTTTGTCCCAAGCTGCGAATCGAAGGTGAAATCCGGTTTGCCGAAATCGATCAGCGAATGATGAATATCTTAAAATTTATGGCGCCGTTCGGACCGCAAAATATGCGCCCGGTGTTTCTCTCCCAGAAATTGCAAGTCGTGGGAACTCCCTCAATCGTAGGGAACAATCATTTAAAATTTAAAGTAAGACAGGATGGAATTGTGCTGGATGCCATCGGGTTCAATCTTGGAAATCTGATTTATCGAATCGAGCCAGGAGCCAGTAACCTGGATATGACGTATGTCATCGAAGAAAATTCTTATTTGGGACGCAAAGCGCTGCAACTCCGGGTGAAAGACCTTCGATAGCACTTTTAAAATTCAAGCAATTTTACGATGTTGAGTTCGATCTTAATGGATTAAAAATGAAGAGGAAGAAATAAATATGGACGTGAGACGATTGAGTGCCTGGATTTTTGTGTTATTTTCGATAATGATGCTGACATCGTGTTCCCAAGATAATAAAATAGATGATCAACAGACAGCAAGCTTTTCGGATTCCACTGTAGTGGCGCTGATCAATGGAAAAGCCATTCACAGCAACGAGCTCGATCTTGCAGTGAAACAGTTTTTAATGAGACTGGGAAAAAATCCGGATTTCTTTGTTAAACAGCCGAAGGATACTGTCGTCTATCGAGAAGCGCTCAACTGGCTTATCTCGCTCAATCTTCTTGCTGAAGAAGCCGATAACAGTAAGATTAAAGTCGATGAGAACAAACTTGAATTGACGTTTAATAATTTTAAGCGCAATTTCCCGTCCGAACAAAAATTCCTGGATTTCCTTGCTGGGAACAATCTCTCTTTAGAAAATTTCAGAGCCAAATTAGCCGATGAATTAAGGGTTCAAGAACTGTTGGATCAACAAATCACATCAAAAATTGAAGCAATTACTGAAAAAGAAGCCCTGGAATTTTATAATAGCAATAGCGATAAATTTCTTCTAAACGAACAGATTCGGGTGCATCACATTTTAATCAAAGTGACTGATCCAAATGATCCCCAAAAGGTTACCGTCGCGGAAAATAAAGCGCGCTGGATATTGGATAAAATTAAACAAGGTGGAAAATTTGAAGAGCTCGCTCGCCAATATTCCGAAGACCCTTCCGCGTTTAAAGGCGGTGATTTGGGATTTTTTGCCCGTGGCGATATGATTAAAGAATTTGAAGATGTTGCCTTTTCACTGAAAATTGATGAAACCAGCGATGTGGTTCGCACTCCATTGGGATTTCACATTATCAAGCTCAACGAAAAAAAATCGAGCCAACTGATTCCATTCCAGGAAGTTGAATCCCAGATAAAAGCCCAGTTAAAACAAGAACGTTCGAATAAACTCTTCGAAGATTATGTCAGAAAGTGAAAGATTTGAGCTAATCATTCATCAAAATTTCGTGGATACCAATTAGCTTGCTACATCGGAATTTCAAAGTTTGAGCAAAAATACTATAAAAAAACCTTACAAGCAGTAACGGAATAAGCGGTGACCGGCAGAGATTTTTAGGGAAAGATTATTTTGCGCTCACAAAAGTCCGCTTAAACTCTGCTGACTCCGTTTCTCCTTGTAAGATAATTTCTTCATCAATCAATTAGCGAAGCTATGTTCTAGCGATACCGCTTTGCTCGGATAATCTATGCTTCCGTATCGTTATTTTGAAAATATTTTTCATAATCTTGTGAATAATAATTGCTATTCTAACTTCACACTTAACTCAATCCTCTCAATCTGTATTGGATTCAAAAATGTTTTACCAGATATTCTCGGTCATTTAACTTCCAAATTTTTCTATTTTAATAACCAACCTTGTTTTTTAATCATTCAACTCAAATCAAATAATGAAG
>JALOPY010000406.1 GCA_025453735.1 bacterium
CTCTTGCTTGCTGTGTATCCATTGCCTTTATCTTTTCCTGCTTTATTTCAACGGTCTTTTTGACTCATTTGACTCAGTGTCAATTGCTTTATTTAGAGCTTAAGTTATTATTTCGCCCCTTTAGCGCCCCTATGGCGCCCCTTTAAAGCACCTTTAGAATATCTTTGCCAATACTGTGGCGCAGAAAGTTCTCCCCATTTTTGTCACTTTTTTCTTTAAAATTCATTTATCTACTTCATCATTAAGCTTATAATGGCAACTCTTTTTTTGACTCTTTTGACTCATTATTGCATCTTCTTTGACTCAAAAAACTTATAATAGAAGCTCCTTTTCCTGGCAAAATAAATATTTTCTTCTCAACCAGTTCAGCAAGGTCTCGCGTGGCGGTTTGGCTGAATTATGTTGTTTTTGTGCGCGCTATTAATCGCCAACTAATTGCCAAAATCGCCAAGCAAACGCCAATGCTGTTGGCAAAGGCAGAAATCACCTTCAAGTGTTCATCCCGCCAATCGGTTTTAAATTCAGTTATCTGAGATTCTTTACTATCCATGGTTATGCTCCGCTTAAATACATTGATAAGATGACCTCGCGTTTTCCAAATACCGCCGGATTTTGCTCGGCATAATGCGCTTCCAATAACTTTGCCGGAATGTGGATCTGCAGTACTGTCAGTACATTACCTTGAGTCATTATAAATTGCTACGGCATTTTTTAGCCGCAATCTTTCCCACTGCCAGTGACATAAGCTTCATCTCGAGCATAAAAAACCACGCCGACGCGCTGGATGTGATCAATTACATCAGCATCGCTGATGCTGCGGAAAATAGATAGGTCAATCGTATAGGGCAGGAGCAGATCATCAATTTCTTCCATAATTTTGTACAGCACAATCGTTGTCAGATCTACAGTTCCATGCAAGGTCAGGTCGATATCTGATCCGTTCTTGTAGTTTCCTTTGGCGCGAGAGCCATATAACACTGCTTTTTCGACTTGCGGATAACGGGAAAAAACGGCAGATATTTTTTTTATGGTTTCATTTTTCAATCCAAATCGCATGGTCACTCCGTGTCCCGTTTCAGCGCTTCAAGTCGGGTGCGTAATGCTACAAATTCATTGAAATAAATAGCTGCAATATCATTTGCGATTTCTTCAGCAGTTTCCTCATTGTAGGTATGGATCGTGAGCGTGCGGCTGGTGATCATTGCCATCCATGCCTCGCCGTTTTCAATCAAGCCACGCTTGAACGCCAGGCGAAATGCATCGCGGCTGCCAAATATGTTGGTCTCTCCTTGAGCTTCGAAATAATCCTTCATCGTATTCCAGGCTAATTAGTAGGTATATTCAAACGCTTGAATCATCCCTTGTTTTTCAAGCTCGTTCAAATCACCCTTCTCAATAAATTTGGTTAGTTGATCAAGCGCTTTTGTATAATTGTTGAATCGTTGTACCCAGCGAATGTCGTGTTGACTCATAATAAATCTCCATTCGATTTGCAGGAAGGAATTGTCTGTAATATAACAAATTTCTGGCAAGAATCAAGTGATTTTTTTGCTGTGTTTATATGGGATATGTGATGCGGGATTAGGGATGAGGTAAGCAAAGTAATTGTCGTGACAACATCATCCATTCTCAACTTGAGTGGGAATCAATTACAAAATTCGCAATGCACCTTCACCTCCCGGTGAATTCCGATTGCTATCGTATGAAGAATTGTTTTCGATCCCAGAAATCAGCGGGACAAAAAAATGGCGATTCGCCCTCCTACGAATCGCCATTCATTTTTCATTATCGAATAATCACAAACTTCCGGAACGCGCTTTGGCCGTCAGGAGTCTCGAAAAAGGCGATATAGACTCCGCTCACCACAACCTGCCGGGATGAAGTCACGGATTCCCATGCCTCGTCGCCGCTGCCGTCCGTGTGTTCCAGCGTATTGATGAGATCGCCCCGCTCGGTGTAAATTTTGATGGTGCAAGCCGGTGGCAAATCCAGGAACATGATGCGATCGGGTCCGCTGTCCCCGAATTGCAGGTTTTTCGCCCGGATGTTAAAGGGATTGGGAACGACCCTGATTTGCGACATGCTCTCTGCGGCAGGACGACGGAGATATGCCGGCTCAATGGTTCTCGTCCAGAACAGGCTGCTTTCCAGGGGAACTCCGGGGTGAGTGATGTTCGTGCTGCCATCATCGTACGACGTCACGTAGTAGTAATAGTCGAATCCCCGTTGCGCAGTTTTATCCATAAATTCACTTACGATCTCAGGATGGTCGGTGCCAGTTCCGCACTCAAAAATCAAATCGAATGTGGTATCGGGTTTATGAATGGCGCGATAGACCCGGTAGCCGACAAAAGTATTCCAGGATTCGGCATTGTCTGCCCAGTCGAGCAAGATTCGATCGCCGCCTGATGTTACATCGAAGATATTGGGAGGCGGCGGAGGCTGCGGAATCGCAAAATTGCTTTCCCAATTTGCTTTGGCGTTGCCAAAGGTTTTCAAGATCGAGTCGATTCCAGTGAACACCCAGGCGTTTTTGAACTCATTCACAGTGTTGGTCGTGCTCCCATCTGGCAAAGTATAAGGCGCTGTGCCGGTTAGCCAATTCGTGCCGATTGTTTCGCACATCGCCCGACTCAAGCCACTGACTCCCTCAGCGAACACGATGCGGATGCTATCTCCCGGCGCCAGGTCGTACGGACCATATCCCACGCATTGGCTTTTGCCGGACTGGGATATCGGCTCGAATAAGTCGGGATAGCCGCTGCCCACGTATTGCGCGTGAGTCAAAGGCGTATGACCCGCATTCATCACGGCGTATTCTTTCGTCATCGTGGCAGGATTGAACTGATCATTGGAGCGGGTGATGTCGGCTCCCGAATCCAGGTATGGCGTTGAAAATGGCTGCTGTTGATCGTCAGATTTATCTGTGGCAGATTTATCGGCATGGAGCGTAGTCACCCCGGGAAATTGAGTCGCACCAAGACGACCGCCAGCCGCAATGTAGGGACTGCCAATATTATCGAATGTGCATTTTGAATGGAGACCCTGCCAGGAATAGAAACACCGCAATTCATCTCCATAAAACGGATGCAAAACATGGTTCATTTCATTATGACCCCACGATGCGGATTGCGGCATGTAATAGAGACCACCGAGTCCCGGTTCTCGGCATGGCGCTAATCGGAACTGAAAAAATATAATCACACCGGTGAGTGTTTTGTTATGTTTATTTCCAGCTTTATCATAGATGCCAGTATTTTTAAAAGTGCATTCGTGGATGAAATAATTATCATTGTACTGCTGGCTGAACGCATAGATTCGCCGCGTCATGGTAATGCCAACCGAGGTATTGACAACATTGTAGAGCATTCGATCGGCTTTCATCGTCTCATCGATTTCATCCACGAGGTCCTCGTACGCGGTGTGGCTCGCCAGTAATCCATCCACGACGACCGTGGGATGCTGATATTTCGCAAATAACTTGAATTCCACTGGCATGAATTCGCTGGTCTCATCCAGTCCCCGGGGACCGACATGCACGACCTTATGTTCATAAGTTTGATTGACGATCGGATCGGTATAGTTGGTGGTGCCAATCCACAGGGCTTTGGCGACCTCGCAGTCCTGCAGGTTGAATTGGGCGGGCCATCTGAGCCCATCCTGCTGGTCAAATTCTCGGAGAGTCCGCCCGATCTCGCGTTCGCAGCCAGCGCTCGAATACCAACTATGGAGCGATCCGATGCTGAGCCATTTCGTTTCATCGGGATGCGCGGAGTTCGACAACATGATCATACAGAAGAGACAGGCAATGCTTACAGAAATCTTAAAGGTTTTTAAAAGATATATTTTTTTCATGGCATATCCTTATTTTAGATCAAACGAAATCGTTAGTCCAAAGAAAATGTCCCTGGGATTCAGGAATGAGAAAAATGTTTGG
>JALOPY010000014.1 GCA_025453735.1 bacterium
TATTTTCCGAATCATGCGGGTCAGTGTGCTGGCGTGACGAATTTTCACATCATTCAGTTGCTGAATGACATCATCTTCCATCAAGCCATCTTTGTCTGCCGGACTATCCTCCTCAATATTGGTGATGACGACGCCAAATTCCGCCTTTAATTCTTTTTTCAAGTGGCGGGATAATGGCTCGATCGAAACTCCCAGATACCCCTTTTTCGCAGAATCTTTTTCGGCTGACAAAAGACTCGAATCACGAACCAGAACAAGGCTGAACAGAACAGCCACGATTGATAAAGTTATCAACATCTTTCTTTTCATCGGAATACACCTCCAAATTTTGAATTAATTTATTTGACTGAATTGGCTAATTTTTTTGTTACTTTTCACCGCAGAGGCCGCAAAGATCGCAGAGGCGAATTTGCCTACGGCGCGATTCTCGGTGGTTAAAAACGTAATTGAATAGTAACGCTTTTTTGATTTTCATAACGGCCGTTAGCTACACGTTAAGACCAAACGATCTGAGAAAAAGTTTTAATCTGATTTTATATTTTTAAAATGGATTGACAGTATTAAAATGCCAGGCGAAGAGTCAGTTGCTGTTTCATTGAGGCGTTAGAAATAATCCATGTTGTCGAGAATATTTTTATTAAAAATTTACTATTTTGTTAAGCACCATCGATAACAATCTCTGCGTAACTTTGCAGCCTCAGCGTCTCTGCGTTAAAAAAGCTGATTGTTGGTTTTTAAAGCGAGCTCATTTAATCAGTTGGGAAATTTGTTTGAACTCTTGGTTATCCGCGCGTATCAATAATTCAAATAGGACCGATTCAATCGTCGTCGGAATAACTCCTGCTTGCGTCAGTCGATCGATTGCCATCTCGTGGTCATGTTTTTTTCGCGACGAAACCGCATCGAGCACCAGATGAACCTGGAAACCTTCTGCAAGAAAGTCGAGTGAGGTTTGTAAAACGCAAACATGTGTTTCAATTCCGCAGATGACAATTTGCTGAATATTTCTCTGTCGAATTTGATCCAGTAGCGGCGTTGCGGCACAACAGCTAAAATGAATTTTCTCGACAATCGCCGGCTGATTCAAAACGTCAAGAATCGGCTGTTCAGTCGGACCCAATCCCTTGCGGTATTGTTCGGTAATAAAGATTGGCAGGTTCAAAATTTGAAAACCTTTTATCAGTTTGACCACATTATCGACTACCCGTTTTCGATATTTCATGACAGCGTTGATTCGCTGCTGGATATCGATAATCAATAATCCGGTGGTTTTCTTCTGTAGAATTGTTGCATGTCGTGCCATTTTTATCAGATCCTTTTTGTGATTTAACTTTATTGAAGTTTACACACAAACAGGATAAAAAGCAAGTGATATTTTTTAGGCTTGTTATTTTTTATTTTAATCCCGATAGCAGCAGGCACAAAGAATCTAAGATTTTTTCAAGACTTTGCTGGGAAAAAAGGAAAGATGGAAAGTTGGGATGATGGAATATTTATTAGACCGGCTATATGGTATTCCAGCATTCCACGACTCCAACCTTCTGCAGCTTAAAACATCAACATAAAATTATCGATAATCCGCCCCGCGGATCGATATGGTTCTGTAAGCGCCTAAGAATTTATTTATTTAATAACTCCTAGTTCGGGCAGACTTTTTGGCTTTTCGTGCGAGAATTTCAGGAAAATGCACTCAAGAATACTTTCTGGCGCCTGGTAATTTAAATCAGCATAGTTGGTTTTCGTGCGCCGAAATGAATTGGTGTCGATTCTCATTCGAAACAGACGTTCTTCGCCAAACTTGCAGATTACGATATCATCCGTTGGTGTCTCACAGGTAAAAATGCCTTTGCCCAGGAATATTCCTTTGTAGATTTTCTCCGAATCGATCTCATCGAATAAATTCATCGAGTCCCCAAATTGCAGCTCATCGATTGATTTGGGATAGACGAGGGACATATTATCGACCAGCAACATTTTTTTAATTCGGCTGAATTTTTTCTTTTCCAGGGCTTTTAAGATTAGTTGTGATTCTTCCATCACCATGACAAATTCGGAAGCTGTGGTTTCTGCAATCGGGGCAATATTAAAATCTTCCTTATAAGCATAGCGTGTGACAATTCGCGTCCACACTGCTTTTTCAGATTCGACTGTCGGAACGGTTTCCAGATCGAGAATCTTGATTTCATAGCGAGCTGCTTTGGGTTCCGATTCACCAGGTATGTTGACATAAATCGAATATTCCCGAGCCAGGTTGTCAGGGCGCGGCGGTCTTGTGCTCAAGATCGTGTCGAGATCATCCCGTAAGCTCAATTTTCGATTTCTGATGGATTGAATAATCGCCCGGGAAACTGCCCGAATTGAGTTTTGCTCAATATCGTCTTCCTCGTAAGCACAGCCAAACGTCTGAATGAAATCATGTTGTTTATAGGTGTCCTCGATGGGCTTTGTCATCACTCGTAGCATAGTATCCAGCAAGGTGATATATTGTTGAGATTTCCAGCAATTATCAAAATTCATTCTCTGCGCTTGTGATCCGGAAGTCATTATCGCCAGCAAAAATAAAATCAAAATTATAAAAATTCTTTTTTCAACGCGTTTCATTTATTTTCATCCTTATATTTCATTTAGAACTATGTGAACCAGATTAATCAATTCAGTGGGAACTATCGTTTCAGGGCTAAATTTTAATGTGATTTCTTTGGCGATGATCCACGATAGCATCCAGCGACTCCAACAATTATAGTAATCAACAGTTTCAATATGTTTCAGGATAATCTCAGCAGCAGCACTCGCAAATCGATTTCGTATCCAGGGATCTTTCAAATTAAATATCAAATTGCTGTCAACTTTATCCAGTCCGGAGTTAACTGATTGAGTCAAGGAAATTAATTTTTCCATCGACTTATCTTTTGAATTCTTACCGGTACTCTTTGAATGATTTCCATTCCCTTTTACTGAAGCGCTTCCGTCAGACTCTGTCTTTGCAAAAGTGGGCTTTCGAGTATCTGGATTTTCATAAGTTATAAACCAATCGACTAACGGTTCAATGACATATTTATGTTGTTGATTGGCGCGGACGTAAATTGCTGAAAGATAGATATACCTTGCCGATTTTTGTTTTGTCTTTGCTTTGAGAAAGTATGATCCTTCAGGAAGCGCGAGAAATGTACTGCTTCGCGCCTCATTCGCCAACACTTTTTTAAAGGTATCTTTAATTCGCTCCTCGGCGAAATAATAGGTATATTTTTTCTTATCAGGGGGGCACTCGATTCGGATGAATTCCATATCATCGATATCTAAATTTGTGGTTATTTTAAAATTTCTAAGATCGAGCTCAACTTTTCCGAAGGCATACAAATCGCTGCCTTTATGATCGATAACATCAATCAAACGGGTAAATTCATTGGCTCCGACGAGAATGGGATCTGGCAATCGTTTAAAAATAGCCGGAATTTTCTCGCTGTTATCAAACATGCTTAGCGCGGCATAATAATCATAACAGGCTTTTTCATAATATTCTGGATTGAGCGGGGCTTTTTCAAGATAAATAAGCGATCGATAAACCAGCGCGCGAGCTGCGATATCACGCGGCGTTTCCATTTGCCCAAAGCCGGATAGTGACAACGTTTCATACACTTCAAGAATTTGAGAAACATAAATCGAAATCACATCTTCAAAAGCTCGCAGTTCAGCTAAACTGGACTTTTTTTCATAATAGATCTTTTGATACTCCCGATAAGTGCTCTGGATATCTGATTCATAAAGCTGCATCTGAGGAATCAATATTCGATCAATATTTTGCGTCCATCCGGAAGAATGAGCCACAAGGAAAATTATTGTGAAAAAAAGCCAGGGCAATCTTTGTTTCATAAGATCCTTCTATTCATTAATATCTTTTATTGAGTTCAGTAAATTAAAATCTTTATTCTTATCGTCAAGCAAATCTGCCAGCCGGGAGTACATTTTTCGTCCGATCCAGACTTCATAAGGCAATTTCTTATTCATAATGGGAATCGTTGTGGATGTTTTATAGAGCTGCAATGCATGTTTGTAATCGTTTACAGCTTTTTCAAAATTTTCTGGCGCTTGTCGTGAACGTTCCAGATAAGTAAGCGATCGAAAAATCAATGCCCTGGCGGCGACCCCTCGATAGGTCTCTAAGGATGACCCTGCTAATCGTTCCATTGTATTATAAATTTCTAAAATTCGATCGACATAGATCGATAGCAAATTCTCGAAAGCAATCATTTCTACTATATTTCGGTCATATTTATCTAAAAACTTTTGCAGTTCATTATAACATCGCACCACATCAACTTCGTATTCGACCATTTGTTGCTCAAATTTTGTCTCAATCATCGACTGGCTAAGGAGCGAGTTTTGCCAGCAAATGAATATAAATAATAAGATCAAAGTGATTCGATATGCCATTATTACATTCCTCCCTGCTTGGTTGTTAAATAGGATTTGCTGGAGAGCGTTTTAATGATTGGTCGCAGCCAATGCAGAACAGATTGCAATCCGAACCGTTCGGCAATTTGTTGATAAACCTGGGCAAATTGGAGCAGCTCTTTCGCGGTCTGCGGATTGACCGATGAATAAATTTGTGGGATGGTAATATGATTGATCTCCAGAATCGCTTTCCAGGCTTTATCGACCATGTCCACAGCAAATTTTTCATCGCCCAATTCATAACCGACGTCGGATAATTTGAGATATAAATCTTCATACCCTTCCCAGGAAAATTTTTGTTTTAATCCTCCCTGTCCATCGGGAACCAGCAGTTCCTCGCCAATGCGTCTGGCGTGATAGAAAGAATTCATCCGATCCTTAGCGGTTGTGATGCTGAAGTAATAATCAACTAGTCGAAAAATAGAGTTGCCATACACTTTTTTAATTTCGTTTTCTAAATCTCTGGGTATATCGGTGTGATGTTCTTGCAAAATGGTATAAGCTTGACTGGCTTTTTCTCGCGCATATTGAAGCTCAGTTTCGCGCCGGGTATTCTTTCCATATTTTTCCATGTAAAGTGCGACTTTGGTCAATTCTTTCAACATTTCTGCTTTCCTTTGGGTGCTTTTTGCAAATCGCAGCGCTAACTCCAGGTAGCCACGGCAGACTCGATAGGTTGAATCGTCAGGATTATTTACAAATAGTTGTTCCGCTTCAAAACCTCGGGCGCGCCATTCATTGCCCCGGAGGTTATACTCATCGTCAATCGCGCGGCGATAATAGACATTGAAGAACAGGCTGTCTTCATTTGCCAGGTTTCTTTTTCTGGCAAGATCACAACCCAGGCGGATCATAAAACTGGTAAACCTTCCGGTTGTAAACGCACTGTCTGGCGGAGTAATCGAAATCTCAACGGCTTGCTGGATGAAAATTTTTAGTTTATTGAGGAGATCATTGGAAACAGTCCATTCGTCACGCGCGTAGAGCCCAAGGATCCCGCGCCATGCGTTCACCAGTCCGTTGAGATCACGCCCATTTTTCAATTTTATCGCTCGCGATGATTGCATGTACCCATAATTGAACGAGATTTCCGGATCACCATAAAGCTCGTAACTCTTTATCAATGAATTGATTGCTTCCTCAAGTTGATCCATATCCTGTTCCTGAGAATAAATTCGAAATTCAGAAAAACCCTTGTAACGATAAACATTTTTCATCACATCGGTGTAACGACATTCCGCATCCGGGTAATTTTGCTCACAGCGCTGGATGATTTGCTTGCATAAATTCACGACCGTTCCAAAATTAGCGCTTTCATATTCTGTGCGTACTTTGTCATATAGTGATCGGACATCCTGGCTAAAACCGGGCTGCGCGATGATCCAGATTTGAAAAATAAGAGCGAATAAGACATACTTCTTCATCAATTTTATCTCCATAGAATTTTTATATATCAGTAAATTTGAATTTATTTCGGAGTGAGATTGTTGCTGCGCCATCTTTGCCACTGCAAAGCATCTTCCTGAAAATATTTTGCCCGAATTTCTTCAAAGTATTTCTGATCATTTTCGGATAACTTGTTTTTCTCGGCTAACTCACATGCCATGACGATGATAAATTTTGCAAATGCGCCCGAGTATTTTTGTGAAGGAATTGGCTCAGAAAATTTTTCAGAAATTCTAATGTATAATTTTATTTTATCACTGATGTCTGTTGATAGTTGCCATCCATTCCTTGCGTAAAGATTCAGCAAAGCATGCCAGGCAGTGACGAGCCCTCGAACGTCCGTCCTATCATTCTGGGAAACAGCTTTGACGGACGTCAAATAGCCTAACAGAAATTCTACCTCCGGATCCTTAAATAAATTATAACTCAAGGTTAATGATTCAATGGCGTCGTTGATTCTATTGTTCTTCAATTCCTGTTTGTAAATTTCAAATTCACTTAATCCTTTATAGCGATAGACATCTTTCATAATATTCGTGAACCAGCATTCAGGCTCCGGACTTTTTTCACAAATTTTTATAATCTCCCGACATAAATTTACCGCGGTATAAAAATTTTTGTGCGTAACATTTTCTGTCAGCTTTTCAAACAGATTAATTACCTGCTGCGCCTTTCCGCACGCGGGAGTGAAAACCAGCATGAAAATAAACAAAAGGCGAACAATATTTTGTCTTCCAATTGCACAGGAGTGGAGCAAATTTTGTTGAGTCATCATTTTATTTTAACTACAATTTCAAATAATAGAATTAACAACTGTTCGAGCGACTTATTGCATGATTAGAGAGTGAGGCGAAGCACGGCATCGAATGCTTTTCCCAATTCATTGCTGATTTGCAGCGATCGACTTCCGGTGACGCGAATAATCACTTTCCCGCCCTTGTTCCAAAAAATATCATGAATAACGCCATCGCTGTATCGAAATGAACATGTCAAACCTCCTGAGGTTCTTTGCACATTTTCTGGCAATTTCCCATAGCGATTCTTGTCCAATCGATCTAGCGCGGCATTTATCTTGTTCCAGAGGCGATACTCATCAGTGCCAATTGTAGATTCTGATTCTTTGAGCAGAAATTGATTTTTATCTACTTTTATGAGGTCCGTATTAGCGGTCGCAGCGCTATTTTCGCTTTTTTGTTCTTTTGGAGGAGGCAATACAGAGTTGTCGAGGCTTGGTGAGTTATCGACAAATTTTTTACGCGCAGCTTTTTCACCCAAATTCAAATCCAAGCCAGCACCTGACTGATGGCTGAGATTTAGCTCAGAGGCGATATTTAGCGAAGCTCCTTTTTGTGAACGAGAAAGACGTCCGGCAAATCCTGCATAGGAAATATTATCAATCTGGGAGCTGGCAAGCAGATTATTCTCTGTTTCCATATTTAGATCGAGCTGAACAGTCTCCAGTTCTTCTCGCAATCGTCGTGGATCTAATTCTTCTTTTTTTTCAATGATGTCAATGATTTGAACCGTTTCTTTAGCCGGTGGAGGTGGCGGTGGCTCTTCTTCCTTAATATTTGGAATATCTATAACCTCAATCGATACTGATAACATTTTTACGCTAGTGTTCTTATCCGCAAGCCTCGGAAAATAGTGAAACATTGCCATGATTGAAAACAATGCAACTATAGTCGAAACCTTTAGAACGCGGCGATAATCATTGACCAAATCTGCTTTTTCAGTTTTTTCACAGGATTTTACAATATAAAATTTGTGCCGTTCGTTGAGAAAGGAATTCCTTAACATCTACCACCTGCCCATTTATCAGTTGAATTATGATGCCATTACAATTGGTCACAACTTATCGACAAATACTATGCCATATTAGGCCTTAGTTTAGTAATATGAAAATAAAGTAGATAATATATAACTTTTAATTAATTAAATTTTTAAAATGTATCATGTTGTAACAATATGTATAACTTTTATACAATCAGAGAATTAAACCGAAGCACATCTCAGACGATTTTAATATTATATTAAGCTTGATTTTGTGAAATATTTTTATAAATTATATCATTGTTTTTTGAATTAGTGACCCAGGATAAAACAATTGACGAACCAGGGATTGAAGTTGAGAAAAGCAGAAATATAATCATTTTTTTTGCGAAAGGATTGCTTTTTTGCCTGATTTGCAGAGATGGATTGACTTCATACAATTGGAGTTAGACGAAAAAAGTGATCAAAAATAATTCAACTGGTTTTGGGTCGATCAGAATTGACAGATATTTATCCAATCCATAAAATTCGGATAAGAGAAATGACCGATTGAAAAAAAATAGAACGGGATACCCAAAAAATATTTATGGATTTTTTAATGAGGAGCATCAAATGTCAAAATTGAAAAACAGTTACACAGTTCATATTGTGTCTCACACTCACTGGGATCGCGAGTGGCGATACCCATTTCAAGAATTCCGTATGTTACTGGTGGATATGTTTGATAGATTATTAGAATTATTGAATTCAAATCCTGACTATAAATATTTTTTGCTTGATTCTCAAACCATCCCATTAGAGGATTATTTGGCGATCAAACCGGAAAAAGAAGCGGATTTGCGACGTCACATCGAAGCTGGTCGTATTCATATTGGACCCTGGTACACGCTTCCCGATACACCAGAAATCAGCGGAGAATCGATTGTGAGAAATTTATTGAAGGGAATGCTGATCACGGAGGAATGGAATGGCAAAAAATGGTCTGGCTATAGCCCATTCTCGTTTGGTCAATCCTCGCAGATGCCCCAGATTTACCGAGGCTTTGGATTGGATCATATATTTTTTTACAGGGGCAATAATAATCGAATCACGAAACATGAATTTACCTGGGAAGCTCCGGATGGCAGTCAAATAATGGGAATGCGTTCGGTCAATCCTTATGGACGAGCGAACTGGTACGTTCACGTCTATCGTCCGGTTGGATTGAACAAATGGCCGTTTCAATGGGATTATCACTGGAGCGAGGGGCAGCTCCCGTTTCATCCCTGCGACGAAGAACTGCAAGGTTTTGATTATTGGCTATTGGAAGGTAGCCATTGCGATAATCTTTATTTAGAAAATCTGCCAAAAGCATTGGAAGAAATTAAAAGTCATGCTGTGAAAGATGCAACTTGCGATCAACTTCTCTACCTGGATGGAATGGATCAGGTGAACGCGTATCCACGAACGCCGGAAATTATTAACCATGCAAATGATTTGAAAACTGGCGATATTTACCTGCACAGTTCATTTGATGACTATGTCAAAGCAGTGAAAGCGCGAGCCAAAGATTTAGAAGTCTTAAAAGGCGAATTTCGATATACTATGGTTGATGGAATGTGGCAGAATTTGTTCCCTGGTATGTTGAGTGCTCGCATGTATTTGAAACAACAGAATCGACAATGTGAGCTCAAGTTACAGAAAAACGCCGATTCCTGGGCAGCATTGGCGGAAGTTTTAGGAATGGAATATCCGACCGGTATGCTAAATCTCGCCTGGAAATATCATCTTGCCAATCAATCCCATGATAGTATCGCCGGATGCAGCGTCGATCTGGTTCATGAAGATGTCGAATATCGCAATCGACAGGTGCGACATCTTGCTGAAAATGTGTCGCGGCGAGCCATGGCGCATATTGTCACGAAAATTGATAATCGCCATTTGTCTGACGATGCGATCTGCCTGGTCGCTTTTAATCCCACTCAATATTCGCGGAGCGAAGTTGTCACTGCCGTCGTCGATTTGCCAGAGGAGTCACAAGCGAGATGGTTCACCGTTGAAGATGAAACGGGAAACGAATTGCCAGTTCAGTTTTTCCGGAATTATGCATTCGGACCGATCGTAAAGAATCCTTATGAATTTCCGATTCCATTCAAAGCTCGGCGGGTTCATTGCGCTATTGAATTGAAAGATGTTCCAGGAGTTGGTTACAAGACTTTTGTGATTAAACCGCAACCTGGTCAAAAAGTTAATTTTGGCACGATGTCACCCCAGGTTAATGTCATGGAAAATGATTATCTCAGGATCGAGATTTTGCCGGATGGTCGATTGAATATTCTGAATAAAGAAACCAATGTTGATTATCAAGGATTGCATTATTTTGAAGATCGCTCTGAGGTTGGCGATCACGCGAACCACCGCGCCGCGGATGAAGATGAAATTATCACTAGCATTGGCGCGAAAGCAGAAATATCGAAGATTTTTGATGGTCCCATTTTTGTTCAATACCGGATCAAAACCGTGATGATGCTTCCCCCGGATGCCTTAAAAGATCGCAGTCGTCGCAATCCTGAAAAGATTCCTTACGAAATTGTATCGTTCCTAACTTTGAAAAAAGGAGCTCGTTTCTTAGAAGTGCGCACCGAAATCAACAACCAAATTCGCGATCATAAATTACGAGCGATGTTTCCGTCCGGGTATCAGCAGGCGTCGCAGTCCTTTTCCGAAACGCATTTCGATGTCACGGAGCGTGATATTCGATTGCCTGATTCTTCGACCTGGAAGGAACCCATGTTGCCATATTATCCTCAATATATGTTTTGTGGAGTGGGGGATGGAAAAAATGGATTGGCGATTTTAAATATTGGACTTCCAGAGTATGCGGTTCATGACGATAAGAAGCGAACGATCGGGCTGACTTTAATACGCACGTACCGATTTCCTATTATTGGGGCAGATCCGGAAGATGTTGCAACCGATGAAACGCAAGTGATGTGTCAATGTTTGCGTCGTTTCACGTTCGACTATGCAATTTATCCTTATGCCGGGAATTGGGATTCGGGCCAGGTTTTTCGATATGCCAATCAATTTAACCTGAAATTGCGATTAAACCAGGCAGGGAAAAGTCATGGGAATTTGTCGCCTGTTCTTGGTTTTATCAAAATCGATCCCGAGCAATTAGTGCTATCAGCGGTCAAAAAATCTTCACGTCAGGATAGCCTGATCGTGAGAGTTTTCAATCCGACTGAACAAGCTGTTACTGGCACTATCAGTTTTTGGAAGAAAATATTGATGGCAAATCAGGTAGATTTGAATGAGAAATTTATTGCAGAAGCTGTTTTCGATGAAAACTCAATCAAAATAAATGTAACTAAAAATAAAATTATAACCATCGAGGTTTGCTTCAAATAAATTCAACGGTTGCAAAAAAGGAGGTTTTTAAGTTTTGTGGCTCTTCAAGCGCCAGCTTGATCGACGGGAGCTTTTATATCGATTTCCTGGTGATACGCTAAGGACGATGAAAGTTTTGAACTAAAATTTTCTGTCCGTCATGAAACAATACTGCGATTTTTTGATCGTCGATAATGTTTTTCACGACGCCTAATCCAAAAGTTTTATGATGAATTGCCGTCTCTAATTCATAGATTCTATCCATTGCATATTCAATTGCAGAATCCGAGTTAACATCATCCAGCATTCGAGTCCATTTATCGCGTCGCGTTCGTCGTTTTGTCACAATTTTTTTGGACTTTTCTTTTGGTTTTCGAGTGACGACCGCTGCTGCTGTTGTTTCACCGGCTGGCTTGCGATATTTGTGGTAACTCATACAAACCTTGCACATCGCCTTTTCGATTTTATCTTCATTGACGGCAGTGATGACATGAAGCGTATCTAGTTTACATTTGCCACAATAGGATTCTATTTCCGTCCCAACTTTTATCTTTTTCATCATTGATCCTCAGCGTAATAATCATCAATTTACAATGTTCTTTCGTTCTGAACTCAAATTGCAAATTAAATATAAGAAAAATCTTCATTAAAAGCAAGAAATTTTATATGGCACAAAAAAAAATCTTGACATTGAGCTCTGTGACGTGGTTTCAAGTCAGGCAAAATTTATTGTAGTCCACAAATTGCAAACCTAAAATTAGATATCTTTATTTGTCTTCAATTTTTTCCACCAAAATAGATAGAGATAAAGAAAACATACAATTTCAATGGGAACGAGCCACATCACTCGACTCCAATTATGCAAAACCAGGTCCATCATCAATAGATAGAGAATAACAAAAAAACATGTTGCCACAATTGCTACAGGAATATCGAAGCGATCTCGTGCAAAGCGACTGGCATCTTCACCATTTTTCTCAAGCATCTTTCGAACGGGACCCCAGAAACCAAATGGTCTGATTTTTTGATAATAATTTTTTAATGCATCATTCGAAGCAGGTGAAAAAATGAAACTGAAGATGAAGCATGAAATCAAGCTGATCCCTGCCAGAACAGGAAAATAGCGCAACTCATTCCAATCAGTAAAGAAATAGATACCAACCGCAGTAATTAAAGTTAGGATTCCGCTGGCACAATGGGTCCATCCCCCGATTCGCCACCAGTATGGGGCAAGCAATGCTGGAATAATTAATGCCGATCCCAGGGCGAAATTGATGGGATTCCAGATATCCCTGATCTGTTCTGTTCGCAGGCTGATGATGATTCCGAGCACGACAATCATAAAAGTCGAAAAATAGCTCATCCTCATCAACTGCTTCGGCGTTGCCTGTTTCCAGATGGGTTTGATGAGATCGTTGACGATGTAGGAGGCAGCGACATTCAGCGTTGAATCGAACGTGGACATAAACGCAGCGATCAATCCTGCCAGCACCAATCCTTTGATCCCAACGGGCAGAACTTGATTCAAGACCATGGGCAGCACTCGTTCGCTATCGATGATTGCCCCCTGGTGAGAAAAGATTGACAGACCGAATATTGTAAATGCCATCACCAATGACCATCGAACGCTGAAAACTAATCCCCAGCTCAGCGCAACTTTTGAAGCATCGGCTTCATTGCGCGCGGCGCGAAAACGCTGGAATTCCGCACCGCCGGATCCAGCCCCCTGGCTAAATAAACCAATGATCCCTTTGGTAACCCAGAGAATAACCAGCAACTCGAAAGCGTCTTCATACCCTACTGGTGAAGTTGGCAATTTCCAGAGGGGGCTGATGCTGAACCAATCATTTCCGACGGTATTTCGAAATACATCGGGATCGATTTTTAGAAATGCGATGATTGATATGTAGATTGCCGCGAAGCTTAGCAGGATCGTTTGAAAGAAATCGCTGTACACAACACTGAAAAATCCTCCTAAAATTACATAAAGTCCAGTTAGAGAAAATAGCAGCGGTATCAAAATATTTTTTTGAACTGGAATAAATTCCTGGAAAAATTTTCCAACCCCGGTGCCTGCATAACCGAGCATGAGTATTGCGCCAATCAAAACAATGACAACGTTCACGAATCGTGCGAATCGCCCTGCTTTATCTTTTCCGTATCGGAAAATTATCCATTCCATATTCGTCAACACGCCGCTGCGATAGCTCCACTTTCCTTTGTACGCCAGAAGAAAACCAGCAAACGGAAAGCACCAGAACCATTGTTCCCATAAGCCGCGCACACCCAGAACATAAAAAACCGAAACCATCCACATGGTAAATACGTGCTGCTGCCACTCATGCCAAGAAGCCACCAGGACATTTTGCTTTCGCCGAGAAAATAGGATTCGATATTTTTCCCGGCACGTCGTTCCGTGTAGATTCCAATGGCTACAACCATTATGAGATAGAAAATAACAATTCCTGCATCGATGAAATGAAGATTCATTAATTTTGCCTTT
>JALOPY010000407.1 GCA_025453735.1 bacterium
AGAAGAGATAAAGAAAAAAGCGTGTTGTCAAAAATGTATAGTCGCATCTGGAATCACAATTAGTCGCTCATTTGTCAACGATCTCAAAAACGTTTTACGCCTATCAAAAAAAAATATCACGATCAAAATATTATTGGAAAGCAATTACGGATTCAATTAACAACCAGATAAGCGAAATGATTGTTATGAAAGATAATTTGCAACCCGAAATATACTAGAATTTCCACTTCTTTGGGTTAAGCAATCGTGAAGTGTCTGTTAAGATTGTGTGAAGAAAACAAATAGCATAATGCATGGAGCATGGAGCAAACCGACTCCTGCGAAAGTTTAGCTGTATCCTTGCTGTTATCGAAATTCTGCTTCTCTCCGTTCTGGTTTTATCTTTTGGATTGCAGACCGGCTCATGTAATCCGGCCGAGCTAACATCGCCGCGCCAACAAAAATTATAACAAATACAATTTTATTATTGACATTGATTATAACTTTGCATAAATTATTCTCAAACATGATAACGCATTTTTGACGCATTTGAATGAATCGTAACAGCAAAATATTCTGTCTCTTCTTGATTGTTCTGATTGCGCACTGCAGATTTGTTAAAATCGACCAGCCGAAACGCGCCCAACCCGGGGAAACCATCGACGTTTCCGTCACGGTTTTCGATAACATCGTCCCGGAGCCAAATCCACACAGAGGCGTACTTTGCATCTTAATTCCCCAGGATTGGTCTTTTATTTCCAGCGAATACCATGGCGACCTGGGAACAGGGGCAATGGAATGGGCGCCAAACTGGGCAGATTCTGTGGAAGCCTATTATCCAGCATCAGGATTTGGGATAGATATGAAATGGATCAGTCTGACTTCGGACACTGGATTCACCTATCAGAATCCTATCACGGTGACTGCTAAAGTTAAACTTCAGGTCGGTCAAACCGAAGGGCATTTCAACCTGGCTTATCTTGTCACCAAAGCGACGAGTGGATTGATCGGCAGCGATCCGTCCTGGGCGCCATTATCTTATCCCAATCCTATTGGCGTTCCCGATTCGGGACAGGTGGTTCAGCCATTTACCGTCGAGCGTGCTTCAGCTTGGGATGCGCTATTGGATCGAACTTTGGGCTGGACTGGCGCTGATGGCATCTATTCAATTCCGCTGTCTGGTGTGGAAATTTCCTCCGATTCCAGCAACGATCGGACGCTATTATTATTCAGTGATACTTTTATTGGTAAGGTTGATAGCGATAATCATCGCAAGGATACCCAACTCATTAACAATACGTACGCTATTCTCAATGGCAACCAGCCCGATCCCCAGCAGATCGAATTTTTCTGGCGAACCGATCAAAACCGACAGCCGCAAACTGTAATTGTTCCAGAGACACCCAGTTCCAATCCAGGCGACTGGTATTGGCTGATGGATGGAATTGCTATAGATGATAAAATTTATGTTTTTGGATTGCGTTTAAATACCGGCAGCGGCGGCGATTTTAATTTTAAAATCGTCGGGGTAACCTTGCTCTCCTTTACAATCGATGCGGCTGACAGCTTTCGCGATTGCCAACAGGTTGATACGCCACTTTTTTTTAAAAATGAAACCGAAGGTTGGGAAATTGTCCTGGGTCAGGCTGTGATGTCGATGACCGAAACGTCGGGCAATCCTGAATCTGATGGTTATATCTATGTGTATGGTCCGAGAAATACGTCAAGCAGAAAAGAGTTAGTTGCCGCACGGGTTTTACTCGAACACATCGAAAATTTTTCCAGATGGCAATATTGGAACGGGCAAGCCTGGTCTGCGGAAATAGCAAGCTGCGCTCCGATTACCAACGGTATCTCCCAGGAATTCAGCATTTCACCGACTGCTGATGGGAAATTTATCCTGGTATTCCAATCTGGCAGTCAGGTGGGATTTCGCATGGGCGAGAGCCCCGTGGGTCCTTTTAGTTTATATCAGGAAATCTGGAACTGTCCCGAAGTTGCTGAAGATCCTGACATTTTTGTTTACAATGCCAAAGCTCATCCGCATCTTTCAACCAGCGAAAAATTATTAATCAGTTACAACGTCAATACTTTTGATTTCTGGGATCATTTTACCAATGCCGATATTTATCGACCGCGATTTATCACGTTACAATTTAATGACACACTGACCAATATCGAAAAAAAAAGTGAACCGCTTGAGTCGTTTCATCTCGCTCAAAATTTTCCCAATCCCTTCAATTCGACAACAACAATCGCTTTCTCATTGAAACAAAGCGGGTTCACTGAACTGGAAATTTATAACCTAATTGGTCAGAAAGTAAAGACAGTTTTAAATCATAACCTGAACGCTGGCGGTCATCGTGTTCTGTTCGATGCTTCGGCTCTGCCATCAGGAATTTATCTCTATCGATTGAATTCAGGTAATTTCAAAGCGGTCAGAAAGTTTGTAGTGATGAAATGATTATAGAGATACCTGGACTCCACTTTGGAAGTGGAGTCCAGGTATCTCCCGTCGGACAGACGGAGCCAAAAGCTGCAAAGCTTGTTATCTGCTGAAAAAAAATAATTCATTTTGACAAATCAAAAATAATAAATGATAGTTAACCCGGTACTAAATTCTTCTCCTTCTTCAAAATTTTTGCCTTTACGAATAGGGATATTTTCCTTTTTAATATTAATCATGTTATCAATTGGATGCGCCAGAAATAATACCAATCAATCCCAGCAGACTTACCAACAATTCAAAAATCCCCCTCCCTCGTATCTTCCGACCGTCTACTGGTTCTGGAACGGACCGATCGAAAATGATCAGATCAAATGGCAGTTGGAAGAAATGAAACGCAGCAATACCGTCGGCAGCGTCTGTATTCTCGCCTGGGAAGGATTGGCGATGGAATATCTTTCCGATGAATGGTTCGACAAGGTGAAATATGCCTGCCAGATCGCAGGTGAGTTGGGACTGGACATCTGGCTATATGATGAGATTCGCTGGCCCAGCGGTCATGCAGGCGGCAAGGTGCTGGAATCAAATCCCAAATTAACAGCAACATGCCTCTCTCAAACCGAACAGCGAATTACTGGCGATCAGAAATTCTCGATCCCCATCAATTCCGAGTCGGTTGCCATCATTGCAGGTCAGCAAAAAAATAATATTATTGATAAATCCAGTTTAATTGATGTCACTTCTTATTTCGATGGAGAAGAATTTAGCTGGGAGGTTCCCGAAGGGGAATGGGCGATATTCATTTATTCGATTGAACATTGTACCTTCAAACCAACATTTTTGGATCAGGAATATGTCGATTTGCTGAATGCTCATGTCGCTCAAAAATTTATCAATCTCACCCATGAAGAATATTATAAAAGAATGCCCGAATATTTCGGCAGCGTGATCAAAGCGATTATTACCGATGAGCCTGGCTGTTACTGCAATTTGAAGGCATTCATGATCAATCCTGAAACCGTCGCCTGGACGCCATCGTTTTTTGAAGCGTTCCAGTCCCGAAAAAATTATGATCTCAAAAAATGTCTGCCAGCCTTATGGCATGACATCGGAGGAAAGACCGCCACGATCCGAATTGATTATTATGATGTGATTGCCGATTTATTGCAGGAATCGTACTTTAAGCCGCTGCATAATTGGTGCGAAAATCATAATATTAAGCTGAACATCCAGCCAGCCCATGAAGAAACGATGAAGTATGCGACGCTGATGCAGGGCGATTATTTCAAAGCCATGGAATACTCGCATCTGCCAGGCTGTGACGATGTCTATTCGTGGGACAAGAATCGCATCACGCCAAAGCTTGCCGCATCTGCGGCTCGCTCTATTGGCAAGCAGGATGTCTATTGCGAAGTCTTTGGGGCGTATGGCTGGGACGTGACTTTGCAGAAGATGAAAGCAGTCACGGATTGGCTATTTTCACGGGGCGTCAATCGGCTGCTGC
>JALOPY010000015.1 GCA_025453735.1 bacterium
TTATCCCCCGGGTTCAAATAAACAGAAGAAAATCCCTTTATAAAAACATCCTTTATTTTTTCATATTCATCCATTTGGTTAAAAAAAATTTCAATTGGTTTTTCGCCTTGTATTTGTGAAAAAATTATTGATGCATCGTTTTCCTTAGCAATTTTCCCCGCCATATGCAGATATTTCAATAATTCGTCATTTTCATTCATAATTTTATTATTATAAACATATACTGGAACTTGTTCATTTATTGAAATATCGACAATAACAACTTTAGCGCCACCTAAAACAGCTTTATATATACACTCGCCTAACAAATCCCTTGGAGTCCAAAAATGTTTTCCAGGTCTGCTGGCATATGTTTCACAGTCAAACTGAAATAGTTTGACCGAATCCGAAATCATGGCATCTTCATTTTCTAAAGAAATAGCTTTTTGAAAGTCTTTTCTAACCAGATAATCATAAGTGAAATTTTGAATTGTTTGGCCAAAACGTGTATTCGGGATGAAATGAAATAAAATGGCTATGTGCTTGTATTGTAATAAAGAAAAGGAAGATAATGAATTATCTCAAGAACATGAATGCAAAATAAAGGATAAACATGAAAATCAGATCGACAACTATTCTTGGAGTTCGCCATAAAGGCGCCGTGGCAATGGCTGGCGATGGTCAGGTAACATTTGGAGATACGATCATAAAAACCGGCGCACGCAAAATCCGCAAAATGTATGACAATTCGATTCTTGTGGGCTTTGCCGGATCGGCAGCAGACGCGTTGACATTATTCGAAAAGTTCGAGGCAAAGCTGGAACAATATCATGGCAATCTGTCACGCGCAGTGGTCGAGTTGGCAAAAGAATGGCGCACCGATCGCTACCTGCGGCGTCTTGAAGCCCAGTTAGCGGTTATGGACAAGCAAAACAGCTTTTTGGTTTCCGGCACCGGCGATGTCATCGAACCGGATGATAGCATTTTGGCGCTCGGCTCCGGAGGTCCGTATGCGCTATCTGCAGCTCGCGCCCTGATTAACCATACCAAATTAAATGCAAAACAAATTGTTGAAGAAGCGATGAAAATTGCTGGCTCAATTTGCATTTACACCAATACCAATATTGTCGTCGAAGAATTATAAAGGAAAATCATGGATAAAATAGACCAGGAATTGACTCCGAAGCAGATTGTTCAAGAATTAGATAAATACATCATCGGACAGGATAACGCGAAGAAGTCCGTTGCGATTGCATTGCGGAACCGCTGGCGAAGACAGCAGGTCGCTGATGAGCTGCGCGAAGAAATCATGCCGAATAATATTATCCTGATCGGACCTACAGGAGTCGGGAAAACCGAAATCGCCCGAAGATTGGCACGATTAGCGAATGCGCCTTTTGTGAAAGTCGAAGCATCTAAATTTACCGAGGTTGGCTATGTTGGTCGCGATGTCGAATCAATAATCCGCGATTTAGTTGATCTGGCGGTATCTATGGTTCGCAGTCAAAAAACAGCACAGGTCGAAGAAAAAGCGGCAGAGTTGGCCGAGGAGCGACTGCTCGATATTCTGCTTCCCCCGATCGCCAAAGGAGACGAGCATGACACTAAAAAGGTCGAAACCGATGAGCTAAAAGCAAAATGGAACCGAACTCGTGAAAAATTGAGAGATCAGCTTCGCTCTGGGCAACTGAATGAGCGCACCTTAGAGCTTGAAGTCCCTTCGGAAAATTTTCCGATGATGCAGATTGTTTCTCCCATGGGAATTGAAGAGATGGGATTGAATATCCAGGATTTGCTGGGACCGATGTTTCCGAAGAAAATTAAAAAACGAAAAATGAAAATGCCTGATGCGCGTCGTTACCTGATACAGGAGGAATCTCAAAAACTGATCGACATGGAAGAAGTGATACGCGAGGCAATCCAACGGGTTGAAAATTCGGGAATTGTTTTTCTCGATGAAATCGATAAAATTGCTGGCGAAGATTCCGGACATGGGCCTGATGTTTCCAGGGAAGGCGTCCAGCGTGATTTGCTGCCAGTCGTCGAAGGCACTAATGTGCTGACCAAATATGGCATGGTCAAAAGCGATCACGTGCTTTTTATTGCGTCAGGCGCATTTCATGCTGCCAAACCTTCAGACCTTATTCCTGAATTGCAGGGTCGCTTTCCGATTCGGGTCGAGCTTGATAGCCTGACTACGGAAGATTTTGTCCGGATTTTAACGGAGCCAGAAAATGCGTTGATTAAACAGTACACAGCGCTGTTAAGCACCGAAGATGTGAAAATTGATTTCACCAAGGAAGCCATTGTCCAGATCGCTCAAACCGCGAGCGACGTCAATGAAAAAGCCGAAAATATCGGAGCACGACGTTTGCACACAATTTTGACAACCCTGTTGGAAGATATTCTGTTTGAAGTGCCGGATTCGAAAATCAAGAAAATTACCATTACCGACAAAAAAGTGCAGGATACCTTGAAAGACATAGTCGAGGATGAAGATTTGAGTCGATATATTCTTTAGAATTTCAGTTATTATTTAGCTTATCAACGGCTGAATTAGAAACCGTTAAAAAGGTTCAACAGTTTGATATTTTTGAATAAACACCACAATTAATTGTGGTGTTTATTCAAACAAAACCAAAACTATAGCCGTTTTAACGGCTTATTTTCAGATCACAAAACTGTTACTAATTTTAGATAAATTTCAACATAGACTGACATCATGAGAAGCAGGAGGTTAATGTGAACAAGCATTTCTTATCAATTGCAGAATTGACCAAAGACGAAATTTATGAAATCTTTGATTTGACAAAAGAGTTAAAGGCGAAACAGAAAAAGGGCGAATCGCATCATTTGCTCAAAGGCAAAACTCTGGCAATGGTTTTTGCCAAGCCATCAGCCAGAACTCGAATTTCATTTGAATCAGGCATGTTTCAACTGGGCGGTCATGCCTTGTATTTGTCACCAAATGATATCGGACTTGGAACCCGAGAAGCGGTGAAAGATGTTGCCAGGGTGCTATCACGCTATAATGATGGCATTATGGCTCGATTGTTCGGACATAATGATATTATTGAATTAGCTGAATATTCTTCAGTCCCGGTCATTAATGGGCTAACCGATTTGCTGCACCCCTGCCAGATCATGGCAGATACATTTACTATTTTAGAACATCGAAAAACGCTGGACAATTTAAAAGTTGCTTTTATCGGTGATGGCAATAATGTCGCCAACTCCTGGATCAATTTTGCATCACGGGTACCGATGACGCTAGCGCTTGGCGTTCCAGATGGATTTGACCCGAATCCTGACATCTTAAAAAATGCACGACAGACGGGCATTAGCTCAATTCTCGTGCTGCATGATCCAAGAGAAGCCGTAAAAGACGCTGATGTTGTCTATACCGATGTGTGGGCAAGCATGGGACAGGAAGCTGAAGCGACGAAACGAAAGCAACTTTTCAAACCATTCCAGGTAAATGATGCGCTCATGAAACATGCCCGTCCCGATACATTTTTTATGCACTGCCTACCTGCGCATCGCAACGAAGAGGTGACGGATAGCGTAATCGAAAGCCCAAATTCCATTGTATTTGATGAAGCAGAAAATCGAATGCACGTGCAGAAAGCGATCATGGTAAAATTGATGGCGTAGCCCGATTTTAGATTTTAGATTTTAGAATTGGAGCAATTCCCGAAAGTTGCTAAAAACCGTTGAAACGGTTCCAAGCGTCTATTTGCTCCTCACAAACACCGTGATAAATCATGGTGTTTGTCTCAATACGATTTGAACTAACACCATAATTTATTATGGTGTTAATTTGAAATAGCAATGTCGCATTACCAACTGTTAGGATTTGCAACCTTTTAGAATTGATTTTTCATTGATAAAACTATGCAAATTTTTATCGAACCTTATCAACACTCTTTTGCTGAAGACTGGGACAATTTCGTCTGGCAGGCAAATAACGGCAATATTTTTCATACCCGCCGTTTTTTAAGCTATCATCCGCCCGAACGATTTGAAGATCATTCGCTTATTTTCAAAAAAGATAAGCGAGTGATCGCTCTTTTCCCGGCGACGGTTCGCTTTGAGCAACATCGGCGCATTCTGACGTCGCATCGCGGCGCTTCGTATGGCGGATTGGTGACCAACTTCCACGTTGGCATCAGGGAAACATTTGATATCGTGGAGGCTTTGATTCAATATGCCCAGGATAATCAATTCCAGGGCATTGAACTGACCCCCCCTCCGATTGTCTATTATAAACGCCCGAGCCATTACGTGGATTTCGCCCTGGTTAAAAACGGATTTGGATACAAAAAGCGCGAAATCTCCAGTGTCATTCCCCTGACGTTTGGTGAACAAGATGTGCTGGCAACATTTTCATCGGAATCGCGACGAGCGGTGCGACGAGGCGTGAAGCTGGGAGTCGAAGTGCGAGAATGTGAAGCGTACGAGGATTTCTACCAGATTTTGAAACGCAACTTGAAAATGCGGCACAATGTCACCCCCACCCATTCATTGGATGAGCTGCTATTGCTGAAACAGATTTTTCCGGAACGTATCAAGCTTTTCGGCGCTTTTGCTGAAGAACAAATGGTCGCCGGGGTTGTCATGTTTATTTGTAATCCTCAGGTCGTGCTGGCATTTTATATCAGTCATAATGAGGATTTCCAGCAATACCGGGGCGTGAACTGCTTATTTTTTGAAATCATCAAATGGGCGATTCGCGAAAAATACGCATATCTTGATTTCGGAATTTTTACGGTCAACATGGATCCCAACTGGGGATTGGGAAGATTTAAAGAAAGCTTCGGCGCACAGGGCATTTTTCGGGATTCGCTGCTGAAATATTTCGACTAAATTTTTGCTTTTTCATCTTTGCGCCCTCGGCGACGAATCTTACAAGTCAGATAAAATCAGAATGAAAATCTTACATATCGCTCCTTTCAATATCGGCAACGTGCCCATGACTTTTGTTCAGGCGGAAAGGCAATTGGGTTATGAAAGCCGGCTCATCACCTTGGCTAAAAATAAAAGAGGCTATCCCGAAGACATCTGTTTGAATCTGCCATTGTTAGATTTCAGAGGAATAATTCATCTCAAAAGATTGATTGCTGGAAAAGCAAGAGTCGCGGTCACCAATGTAAGACCGAATCTTTCCAGTCTCCCGCCCACCTGGCTGCCAGGTAATTTTGAAAAATCCTTGATCAAATTGCGTGAATCGATCTGGAAGCCAATCATAAGAAAACTTGATCGACAAATTCAAATCGATACATTCGATGTGATTCAGCTCGATGGCGGAGTTGGTTTTTTTCGCGATGGGAGCGATATAATTCGATTAAAAAACCAAAAAAAAAAAATCATCTGCTGCTATGCTGGCAGCGATCTTCGCGTTCGCGGCGTTATCCCCCAGGTTGATGAAATCTCAGATTTGAATGTCACGGTAGAGCTCGATCATTTGAGCCTTCACCCCAAAATTCATCACATTTTTTTCCCATTTGAACCACAAAAATTAAAGCCTCTCCCCTATCGCAATCATAGAATTATTCGCATCGGACATGCGCCAACCAATCGCGCGGCAAAAGGAAGTGATACGATTATCGCCGTAGTCAAAGAATTGGAAAAAAATTATCCAGTCGAATTGGTTCTCATCGAAAATTTGCCCCATCATGAAGCCTTGAAACGAAAAGCTGAATGCCACATCTTTATCGACCAGATCGGCGATCTCGGCTATGGCATCAATTCATTGGAATCTCTCGCTATGGGAATTGCGACGTGCTCCTGTCTGGCAGAGGGATTTGATGAACAATACCCGGATCACCCATTTGTCGTTATCGACGGGCAAAACATGAAATCGCGGTTGATCTCGTTAATCAGGGATGAAAAACTCCGACTGAAAAAAGGCAGAGACGGACGGGATTGGGTGAAGAAGTATCACGATCCGATTCAGGTGGTGCAAAAAATCCATCAGTTGGCGCATCTATAAATCCTACTCCGATTCGCTCTGCTTCTCAAAATAGATTTCCATCGCACATTTATTACAATCAAAATTCAAACGATATCGCTGTCCTTTTTCGTCAACTAAATAGAGCGGCTCGATGGAGCGTAATTGATTGCTGTTTTTTTTGCAGATTCCCAGTTGCTGCGCAATGCAATACTTCGTCGTCATCACTTTTTTGCCCACCATGTCCAGTCCAGATTCAGCAGCCGGAGCGATAGTTTCAACGCCGTGGTGCTGGTAAAACGAAACAGCATCGCGATTCAGGGCATTTCCCAAATATGAAAGCGTCTTCTCAGGAAATGGCGCATCATTTTTCTTAAATTCTTTGATATTTCTGGGTCGATTTTGCTCACGGGCATTGGTGAGCAGTTCCAAAGTTACACGGCGAAGCTCATTCAATACCGACAGGGCAATGAACCAGGGCTCTCTCAATTCAACAGTTAATTCTGAACAATGGTATTCCGAAGCGCCCAGCTTTGTCAATTGTTTGCGGATATTTTTCAGTGCCTGCTCTTGCTTCTCCGCAGGAATTTTTTGATGAGCAATCGATGCCTGAGCCTTGTTTCCGTCTTCGTCCTCAGCACTCAAAGAGAAACCGTCAGGGCTTTCGCTGAACTTGAGTTTGACGGATATTTTTCTCGATGCTTTGCTATTTTCCAATTGATGGATGAATGCCTGATCGTGGTTTCTGTAAATCATTGCGCCGGGCTTAATCGATTTCATTTTATCTGGATAGATCTTATTCCCCAAAGCTTGATTGATAAGCGTTCCTTCGAGATGATGCTCGTCATCAAAAAAACAGATGCCATCTCCATTAGTGATTTTTTTTTCTGCGTCGATGGTAAAATACTGCTTTGCAACTGACACGACTTTTCCAATCGGTTCGCCAATTGACTTTGGCGAATCGATCGCAGCTACATTTTCATCTCTTCCATTGACAAAATATTTGGTGAATCCTCGATTGAATGATTTGAAAGGATCGGGGGTAAAATCGAAGGTAACCGTTCCTGAAGAAGTTTTCGTCGATGCCAGCTTATTCAGCAAAATATCCAGCAGCTTTCGATAGTGACCAACAATATTCATGACATAGAATTTGTCTTTCAAGCGACCTTCAATTTTGAACGAAGTAATGCCGGCATGAATCAACGGCTCTAAATAATCAGAAAGATTTAAATCTTTGGGCGACAGCAGATAGCGATCTGCTACGAGTGTGTTTCCTTTCCTGTCAAGGAGCGAATAGGACCTTCGGCATGGTTGAGCGCATTCTCCTCGATTGCCGCTGCGACCGCCGATCGCATAACTCATGCAGCATTGTCCACTATAGCAGACGCAAAGCGCTCCGTGAATAAAAAATTCAAGCTCGATGGAGGATTTTTTTCGGATGTTCTTAATCTCTTCGATGGCAAGTTCTCGGGCTAAAATGACGCGGTGGAATCCTATCTTTTCGAGAAATTGAATTTTCTCCGAAGAATCATTATGCATCTGGGTGCTTGCAATGAGAGGGATCGGCGGCAGGTCGTGTTCCAGCAATCCGACATCCTGAATGATCAGCCCATCGATGCCAAGATTATGGAACTGAGAAATTAATTTTAATGCGGCAGGAATTTCATTATCAAAAAGAATGGTGTTCAGTGTGACATAAATTTTCGCCCAATATTTATGTGCATAATCGCAGAGCCGGGCAATGTCATCCAGACTATTCCCGGCAGCATCCCGCGCTCCAAACCGATTGGCTCCAATATAGACAGCATCAGCGCCACAGTTGATCACTGCAATTCCGACTGCCAGATCTCTCGCTGGAGCGAGCAACTCAATTTTATTCATAGTTTAATTGTTACTATTCAGCTACGTTTTTAACCGCCGAGAATCATGCCAAAGGCAGATTCGCCTCTGGCGAACGCTGAGGTCGCAGAGCGCTCTTTTTTTTCTTGTCTCTGAAAGGCTTCTCCCTGCGATCTTTGCGATCGCTGCGGTGAATAGTTACGTTTAATTGATAATAAAAAGATCATAGACATTACAATTGCCGGTCTCTTTTTCACCGCCTCCTCCCTGCCAATCCGAAGCCGTTTTTCCGACATTTCGGAATTCCCCGATGCCACCGCCGCCATGATCATCCTGCGCGCCCGTAGCAATGGCAAAGCGCCATTTTTTATTATGCACGCCAAGAAAATTTTTCGGAATCGCAAACGAAATTTCCTTTTTCTGAATATCTCCCAAAGGATAGCGTGCATCTTCCGGGCGGTGTAAGGCAACTATATTGCCGGCAGCATCTTCTACCTGCAAGCCGCCTCCGATGAAAATGATTTTTTGATAGGCGAGGTCCGATGGCAAGCGCAGGTTGGCATTGCGGGAAATAAATTTTCCGGCAGGTTCTTCATCGCCCTGGTCGATTGCAATCGCCACAAAAGTCAATTGAAAACCATATTCGGGGCGCCAGCCTGGCTGCGCCAAATCCCGAAATAGGAGACGAAAATAATAATTTTTATCATCAGCTTGAAGCTGAAACCCGGTCAAATCCAGAATGCCATCTTTGAAATATGGGCTGGTTGGATAGACATATTTTTTATTTGGTCCTGCATCGTCATTCTCTGGCGCGGATTTGTCGATCAACATCTCCGCCTTTTTATTCCATGATTTAACTTGTGCGCCCGATAATAATGGATATGGCGGTGGCTTCAAATAATCAAGATTCTTATCCAGTTGCGGAACTGCAAATGAAATCAGACTCAATAGCTCATCCCGGATCGGGAGTTTTTCCAGCCGATAGCCAACTTGTTTGTCGTCGATCGATACAATCATCGAAGGTGCGAATTCGATTTTTACAACTTTTTCATCTCCAGGTTGCAGGGCTAAGCTGAATAAGATTTTTTCATTTGGTTTTACCAGGTATTGAATGTCCAGATCCCAGGGCTCTGTCCCTTCAACGTACTCGAGATATATGTTGAATTTTTCATCATCCTGTTTCATGGCAAGATGAATATTTGTTTTCGGAAGCGGAATACAGCACGTCAGCGAAGTAATTTCATCAGGCAAATGCGGGGCAAGGGTAATTTTCTTGTTTGCTGCATCGGGATGAATTCCGATTAAATCCTGATAAATATTTCTGATGTATTCTGCCAGATTCCAGGCTTGTGAAACCGTTCCTGACGGCGCTGGCAACTCCTTGCCATGATCTGGAATCGCATTCAATAATTCCGATAGCGTGCCTACTGCGCCCCAATTCAAAATCTGGTTAGATTGAGATTTGACCAATTCAAACGCCAGGTTTTGATAGCCATACTTCATTAGACTACTAATCACTGGACCGTTCAGCCAGCCCCATACGATGCCATTGTGATACGCCTCGTCTTTCGGATAATAGCCCGGCAGAATATGAAATGGATGAAAAGACAGATCATGCTGCCACAACGAAGCCACCCCATAAGGGTAGGTCAATTGCATAATCGTTTCTTTTAGAACTGTAAACTCCTGTTCAGGAGCAAGCAGCGCGCTGCCTGGCACCGTAATTGTAAAAATTTGATTGGGCCGAATCTTTCGATCCGGAGATCCATCAGCGTTTAAATGATCGAAGAGAGCCAGTCGATTGTGATCCCAAAAATTTTTTTGAAAATTTTGTTTCAGTTCTTCAGCGAGCTGGTTCCAATTTTGAGCATCCTCCTTTTTGCCCATGACTGTGGCAATCTTGCTGGAAGCAAGGAGTTGCTGAAACCACAGCGCTTGAATTTCCACGGCTCGATCCCCACGAGGTGACCAGGGACCTTCAGTGCCCTGGGCATCCATCCAGGTTTCAGCATCGCCATGCGTTAAAAATTGAAACTTATCAGTGTGATATTTCAAAGTTCCATCGATGGCGCGTTTGACGACGGGATACAATTCATCCAGAATACCCCTGTCGCCGGAATATTGATAATATTCCCATAATTCGCGAATAAACCATGGCGTGCCGTCGGCTGTGTTATAAATAATGTTATCGGTGGTAATCAAGTTCGGTATTCGTCCATGATCTTGATTGTTCGGATCATTTTTTTGAAATTGAGCAAAAGATTGCAGGATTACTTTTGCTTCATCAAAATTGCCTCGAACCAGCGCTGCGCCTGGCAATGAAATGAAAGTATCCCTTCCCCAATAATTATTAAACCAGGGCAATCCCGCAAAAATTCCGAGCACTGATTTTCCCGCAGCCGGCTGACGCATGATAAGCTGGTCCATTGAAAGGACTGCCCAGCGAAACGCTTTATTAAATCCAGGCAGATTCGTTTCAAAATGGCAATCTCCCAGGAGCTCGATCAGCCGTTTTTTCTTTTCATCGACCAGTCGGATAAAATTGGTCATCACATTTTCAGTAAGAAGCCTGACCTCTTCTTCGTCTTTTGCAACTGCTATATAAATTCGAAACCGATCTTTGACAATACGAAATTGACCGATCTGGTTGGCGGGAAGCGAATCCTCTATTTCGCTCTTCGCCTTCGAATTGAGCTGCGCGGTGCAATCAAAGCGAATTCCCAGGGAAAGAGGTTTTGCTTTCGGATCATTCGATTCGTTGGGACTCAAAATAAACAAATCCTGGTTTCGGTGCCATTTGTTTTTGAATGTCTTTAGATCGAGCGAGATTGGCAGTAATGGCAAAAAATCATAGGAGTGCAAATCAGGGGAGCTAATTTCAATCACCAGGCAATTCAGTTGATCGAGCAAATAAAGACTTTCAACGATATTTTTACGATAAAAACGACAGACATGATCAGGATAAACTTTGACAGAATCTGCATGTTTCCGATCCAGAAAATTGCCATTCACAAACAACGAATAATCATCCAGATATTTTTGAGCCATGACATGGAAACCCTGGTGCCCGTCACTACGAATTTTTCCGGTTTCGCCGTAAAAAAAAGCTGACTCCTTGTTGGTCATGACGAATGCTCGGCTCTGGTCGGGAGCAACATCAATAGCGAGGTTTATCAACTCCGGAATTTCAATAGAAGTTTTAATTTCCTGTTTCTTCGAGCAGCCAAAAGCGATTATAGCAACGAGAAAAATTATGAAAAATACTCTCATAAAATTATTTCCATTGTCAAAATTTATTCAATAATTTTGATACTGCATTCTGGTGCACCATGAAATTGAGCATTTTCAGCTTCACGTAATCATCCCGGTACATGTAATAGCCTTTCAACTGACCTCGATGCGCGCTGCTCCCGGAGTCTTTAATCAAAAACCAGGTGTGACTGCCCAGCTTTTTGTAACCAACAAGATGAATTGCATGATCATCAGTTGATGTTTTGTTTTTAAAGCGAAATTCCCGGGCAGATTGGTCGATCAATTTTGCAGGAATATCAAAGCTGGGAATAATGGCAACATCTTCATCGCCATTTTTGCCCACTTCTGAAGTATCCCCTCCCAATGCCACTGTGTAGCCGTTTTTCACGGCGTCAGCAATTGCCTGGTAAAACTCATTCAATGGGACATTATAATAATCCGCGCTATGCCACCAATTATCCGGCACCGTATATTCGCCCTGCTTGAAAAAAGGCGCATACATGAGAGACATAAAACAGACATAATCGTCGGGATGAAGCTGCAACACATCGTTCAAGTATTGAAACGGCGTCATTTCATTGCCATCGACCAGGATTTTTTCTGGTGGGGTTCCAAGATATTTATTCAGAATCATTGTTGTATTGGATAGAACTTGATTTTCATCCCAGATATTATTCGCTTCAATATAGTCTAAATAATTTCTTAATTCTTTGAACAACTTTGAATGATCATGTTTTGTCGAATCCGCAATCAATCCGGAATAATCGCTCGCTCGAACCAATCCATGCTTCTTCATGTGGCGCAATACTGCATTGTGTTCTGATCCTTCTCCGAAATGAGATTTGCCCTGCTCCTGAACGAAACGCCTGACTTTTTCGATGTATTCCCAATAAACAAGATACATCTCCGAAAGTTTGACCGGAGTTTTGCCCTGTCGCGCCAACTCGGATTCAAGGAACGAGATCGTTGCAAAGCACCAGCAGGTGCCAGTTTTATCCTGGGTGATGGGCGGAAGATGAGTCCATTTCACAAATTCATCCGCTGATTTTGGTTTTTCCAGATTTGAAAAATCCATAGTAAATATCGTGCGGCTTTTTCCATCCTGGTCCTTTTCCTGGTAAATTGCTTTGTCCTGAGCAAAGGAGTGACCTGACAGGAGAATAAAAAAACCAATCATAATGTTTGATAAAACAAATCGACGCATTTGATTAACCTCTGATTTTTTGGTGAGCGGTTTTATGATATCTAATGTTAAAAGCAAGTTTTTTTTAGCAAAAAAATCTTCAAACACAAAGACTCTAAAAAACCACAAGGACACAAAGAAAGATTAAAATGATTATTATTGTTTATCTTCGTGTGCTTTGCGTCCATTTTGTGGCTTGGTGTTGAGTATTTTTTTCAGCTTCGCAGTGCTGTGAAAATCAGTTCGTATTGTTGTTCATTTTTTAAAATAATACGGATAGGTTCTTGATGTTTTCTTGTTCCGCATGTAATTTTTTGCCAGCTCCAAAAATATTCCTATATCGCGATCGAGATCGAATTGAGAGCCATCAAAATAAAAAATTCGGATGGGAAAGTTATCGAAATCTTTGCTAACCTGGGGATAAACGGTTTCACAGACAATGCCATTCATGCAGGTAAAAGGACTGATATCGATAACTCCGTCAGCGCCTTTGTGATGCAAATAAATCGACTTCCCGACATTCAGAACCATTTCACCAAGCGCGCCTTCCTGGGGCAAATAGGGTCGGCTATAGTTCAAAACCTCGTGAATGTGCTGAGGTTCTTCATAACCTTTAAATTCCGCTTGCAAAGATTTAAGTAAATATTTTTCATCGTGATGCTGGATGGCAAATTTAATTTTTGCGGAAAGCATCGCCATCGAATACTTTTTGCCAGCTCGAATCAGCCTCAATCGTTGTTCATCATTGGTGTACCACAGCCATTCGCCGATATCGGAAATCCAGACCTCTCCGCCAAACTCTTCAATCTTGTTGATGAGATATTCATTGCTAAACTCATTCAGCCGACAAAATATTTCTCCAACGATTCCGATGAGCGGCTTGGTTCTGGCAAAATTTCCGGGCAAACGATAGAATCGTTGACTCGCGTTGCAGAGCGTCTTGCGAATTAAAATCAATCGTTTTTTCGCAGGCAAGCGTTCCATGGCGAGAATGCCGCTGAGCTCATCGAGGCTCTGATGAAATATCTCATTAGCAAGCTCTTTTGGATCCACATAAGGTCTGAATTTCAGTTGCAATTTGCGCAGAATATCACTGGCAA
>JALOPY010000408.1 GCA_025453735.1 bacterium
GTATTCGGCGGCTCATGAATAGGAAGGGCGATAACCTGGTCAAAGTGCTGTCGCACCGTCGCTGCCACTGATCGAACGATCGTGCTGTTCCAGCCAATCGATTGTAGATTGATGGCAAACACTCCGCCTGGTTTCAAGCGGTCAGCAATGAGTCCGAAGGATTCTTTGGTGATGAGATGAAACGGAATGGAGCTGCTGCCAAAGGCATCCATCACAATCAGGTCGTATTGCTTTTCGTGGGTGATGAGAAATTGACGGCCATCCTGATGAAAAACCTGGCAATCATTGCGTCGGAATCCGAAATATTCCATCGCGGCATAGGTTACCACAGAATCGATCTCCACCGCATCCACTTTCCACCCATCCATCGAATAGTTATTGGCAATCGAGCCCCCGCCCAAACCGATGATCAGCATCTCGCCAGTTCGACGAAAAAAATGCTTGTTTATGTCCATGACAACGACATAACTATAGCGCGTTCCCCCAAAAAGCGTAGTGTTTGCCATGGAATGAATCGCTCCATCGATGAGCAGGTAACGGACTTCGTCTTTTTCCACCACTCGAATTTCTCCATAGGGACTATGTTTCACGAACAACAATCCGTCCTGGGGGGAGGCTTGTTCAGAAATGAGTTGCCAGGAAAAAAATGTTAAAGTGAGCAATAGCATGCTTGTGATTGCAGCAGTGAGTTTCGCTTTTTTGATAAATAGCCAGATAAAAATTGCAGTGAGGATCAATATAAAACCAACAAATAGTGTCAACCGCTTCACTCCGAAATTCGGAATCAAAAAGAAGCCAGTTGACAGGGCAGAGATCACGCTCGCCAAAGTTGAGATCGCGTAGAGATTTCCTGCTGATCTTCCTACTTCGCTTAAATGAGTTGTTTTAATTTTGATCGCATACGGGCTGATCATGCCCAGCAAAGTCAGCGGGGGAAAAAATAAAATGACGGAAGCGACAAGCACGGATAATCGTAGTCCCATCGGCTCGATGAGCGACAGGATTGGCCTGGTTATGAATGGAATGAGAATCACCCAAACGCCTGCACCGGCAAGCAACACACTAAGTCGCTCGATTTTTGCTCCTTTGTCAGCCCACCAGCCACCGATGAAATAGCCTGTGCTCAACGCGGCTAACGTGATGGTTATCAGCGCAGACCAGAGAAAAATGCTGACGCCATAAAAGGGACCTAAAATCCGTGTTCCGAGAATTTCCAGGGCTAATACCGATGCGCCGGAGATGGATACAACCAGATAGATCAAGTGTTTTTTCATTCAGGATGCTCCCTCGAAAAAAGGAATAATGGAATATTGGAATAATGGAATTTAAATGTGCAGGTTAGATTCCACTATTCCACCATTCCAATATTCCGTTTCAAATTACTGTAACTATCGACAGGAAAATATCGATCAATGAATTATATATCACTGATCAAAATCAATCATGAACCCGCCAGAACGGTCGCTCCGCTTCCCAGGTTTTCAAAACTTCATCGGTGGGGCGAACGATCACCGCCTGGCATTCGGCAGTCACTGTCCCATCGGGCAGACGCAACTCTGCCGCGACCTTCATGCTGCGATTCCCCTGGCTGATGAGCCAGCCGATAGCTTGCAATGGCGTATTGGTTGGGGTAAAATTTCGATAGGTAATTTCCAATTTCAGCGTCACAAAAAGATTGTCGAAATTGCCATCCAGCATTACGGCTCTGCCTGCGGTCTCGTCGAGTATGGCAGCGATGATTCCGCCATGAACGATTCCTGGATAGCCGTTAAAATGCTCGGGTACAGATACTGTTGCTTCGACGTGATTGGTCTCAAGATTGTTGTACCATTCCAATTGCAGTCCCATTTCATTCTGCTTGCCGCACATAAAGCAGGTTCGAGAAGAGGGTTGCTTGATCTTGTTCTTGTCCAAAATCGACTCCGGTAAATTATTTTAGATATAATAAGTTGATGGCTTGAGCTTTGTTACCATTGATAATCCGGCATAAATATTCACCTGAAGGAACTGAATTTCCGAAATTATCCTTCGCGTCCCATGCGATGCGATGCAATCCGATCGACTGAAAAGTGTTCTCCCATTTTTTGATGCTTTGTCCTTGAATATTGAAAATTTCAACTGCGACAAAACTTGGTTCAGCTATTTGATAGCTTATCACAGTTTTGGAATTAAATGGATTCGGATAATTCTGGTACATAAGAAAACTCTTTGAAACAGAAAAAGTTTCTGAAATTGCTGGCACTTTCACCGGATATTGATATTCAAAAGCGCCAATATCGAATCCGTTTCCAAAGAAATTATGGTTAGATGCTGTTTGCTCTCACCTCGAACACCCGTTCCGCACTATGTTTCTTGCCCCTCACTTTCGCTCGTGAAGTTCCATAGCTGAATTCCGCCCAGACGACAATGAATTTATATTCGTCAGACACTTTTGAGGTAAAAGTGATGGTTTGATGAACATTGGGCTCAATAAAGAAAAAGCCATAGTTCTTATGGATAACCTGGGTTTCCAGAATTTCATCTGGAAACTTGAGCCGCTCTGGATGTTTGTCCCAGAACGCCAGTTTTTCTGCTTTTTTGATGCCTCGCACCCGAAGTTTCAATGCTGTTAAGGTATGCTGGACTCTTCCTTTGTTGTTTATCTCCATCACGTATTCTGTTACATACTCTCCCTCCTGCGGTCCATAAAATGTACAGCCAAGAGTGAATTCCAGGTGTGGGATATGCGCATGTTCGATTTCTAACAAGCGCTCCATACGTTGCACTTCATCACGGTGCCGCTTTGCATTGATAATAATTGTCAAAATGGCAACTGTTGCTGATGATATGATACCAGCGAGTGCTATCCAATTGCCTGGTTGCATTTTTTTAACTCCTTCTAATTTACAAGAATCATTAGCGATGGCAAAAGCCAGAGCAAAGCGTTCGATTGAAATTTGGGTATCTAAAATGCTTCGATATAAAATTCACACTCCGACCTTTGCCAGCCATTTTAATAGCATTTTTTCTCTGCGATCTAAATGTTTAGCAGTTTAAATTTCAATAGCAATTACGCGCCACGCAGCTCAAAAGTGTGTGGCATCTAAATCTGCTCAATACAACTTGATCGCGCCACCATTTCTCAGTCGCAACTGACCTTGCAACTGAATCCCTGAAATAAAGTCCTGTGCTTTTGGATCTGAGCCAATCGTAACGAAGTAAGAAGGAGTTTGTGATTTCGACTTCACAAAAAATCCGGTGGTACTCAGGGCAGTTATTTTTTTCCCATCATCAAATAAGATGCAAATTGTGGAATCTGCGCTTAACGATTGTCCCACTGGTACACTCACATTTCCTGTGATTCGACACCGTGGATACTTTGTTAGAGGCCCGCCGCTTCCGTCATAGACATTGCCGCTCAACGTCGCTGTAAATGCCCCACCGACTCTTAATGTCGGATCGCCATAGAGAAAGAATTTATGAGCCTGAATGTAGGCGTAATAATACATGCCAATATTTTTGATATCCGAGACAAATCGATCCAGCGCATTGGTCCACAATCCGCCCAGGGTCCGGATTCCCTGGCTATAGCTGCTGAAGAAATAAGGACTCAGTCCATCGCTGCGATTGGCATCGGCAAGCCAGGCGCCATGTTCGGATTTGCTGACACAACCGATATAGCCGATGCCGCCCGTATTGCTTTTTACCAAAAAATGCTCGGCAAAGGATTCGTCGTCATAAATATCAAAGAGCGAGGATTGGACTGCTGCTGGCTCAGGGTAATCTACTGACGGAGTGGCAGTCCCTGCGCATTGACTTATAAATAAAGTAACCATGTAAAATGGGAACAATGGTCGTTGCCTCATAATTTAAGTAACTTTACTACATCCGAACATAGGAGACCCTGAATTATGAGCACGACATCGAAATACGAATATTTAGC
>JALOPY010000409.1 GCA_025453735.1 bacterium
GGCTGGGATACATGTACAATCGCGATGAAGAAGATCTTTCGGCTGGCTTTGGCGTGCAAACCAAATTTGGCGATCGTATGATTGCCCTGGATTATGCCTATACGCCATTTGGTGTATTCGACAACGTTCAACGATTATCGTTCCGGTTATCTCTTTAATAATGAAACTGTATTACATGAAAATATTAGTAAAGGAGTGATACAATGAACAAAACATTTTCTGCACCTTTAATATTCGTATTGCTGTGCTCGCTGATCACCCTGTTTATTGGGTGTGAAGCAGACAATCCGCCAAGCCTCTTCGATCCAGAAGTAACTGGCGAGCCGGCTCCAACAATTGCTCAGATCATGCCGGCAGATAGCACGCTGGCTGGCATTGGAGAAATAACATTGACGGGAACCAATTTTTCTCCAATCGCGGAGGAAAATTTGGTGTTTTTCAATAAAGACAAAATCAGTGTAATTTCAGCTACTGAAACAAAACTGGTATTGAAAAGCCCCAATATTCCTGCAGAATCGATCGATATAAAAATTGCCAAAAAAGGAGCGTTTCTGTTTAGCAATATTATGCATTACAAATTACGACAGGCGATGTGGGAATATAGTGACTTTGGCGATTTTGACGATGCGTGGGCATTGGCCTGTGATAAAAACGAGAATCTCTATGTTTCACTCACAACTCGAAAAGTAGTAAAAGTGACGCCAGATGGCGTGCGCCAGGATTTTGGAACGACCAGTTTTCTGAAAGCTCAGGCGATGCGAGTCGGTCCCGATAACAATTTATATGTGTCTCGATTGACCACCGCGCTGTATCGCATTCCGCTTGCCACGGGTGGAGCGACAGTAAAGTGGACCGATGCCCCAGGCAGAATATGGGATATGGATTTCTCGCCAAGCGGAATGTTATACGCTGGCGGCGATAACAATGATCTGTATCGAATCAAGCCGGACGGCTCCGGCGCCGCGGTTGCTTCGTATCCGTCAACTTATATCAAAGCGGTCAAAGTTTTTCAAGGCTATGTCTATGTCGGAGGTCTTGATAAAACTGGCAATCACCAATATGTGTGGCGCAACCAGATTATTTCGGATGATCAATTAGGCGCCAAAGAAGTTTATTTTGATTGGAGCGCTAACGTCGATGCGACGTCGGAAGTATCATCGCTCACCTTCGCGGCGGATGGTGATCTCTATATCGGGACTAATGCAGCAGCAGCGATCATGGTCGTTCATCCGAACGGAAGTTTTGAGCCATTGTACCCGGGTGTGATCGAGCCAACGAGTTATGCGATGGCATGGGGACCGGGGCAATATCTGTATGTGAATCGTCGCAATGAAGTTGATCCAACGAAAAAACGAATGATCAAGCTTTTTATGCAAAAAGTCGGCGCTCCCTAAATTAGGTAATTGGGTAATTAGTTCCTAAATAGTAAAATCGTTGTACATTGGGCAAAAATATTTTGATCGCGAATTCCGCTAATTGATCCCAATTACGCGAATTATTAATTAGCGAAATTTGTTTGATGCGCTGCAGCGCATCCGCCTATGGCGTGATTCGCACAATTCGCGGTCTGATATCTTTTTAGTTCTGGCTCGTACCGGTTGGGTAATTGGTACCTAAACAGTTAAATTTTTGCCCAGTAAGCAAAGGATTCTTTCGTACGCGGATTTTACAAATGCTGTAGATTCGCGCGGAGATGAACCAAATGAATGTCCGCGAAGACTTGTCCGCCATCTTTTTGGAGGATCAGCGCAATCCGCGTCATCCGCGTTCTATAATATCATAATTTGCTAAAAATGGAGAATGATGTCGTGAGAAAAATTATTATTTTTATCGGCTTATTTCTTTTCATCATATCCCATCTGGCATTCGCCGGGGTCACTGGAAAGATTGGCGGGCGAATAACAGAAGCGGAAACCGGACAGGGGCTTCCCGGTGTCAATGTTCTTGTAGTGGGGACAAACATTGGCGCGACCACTGATCTGAAGGGCAATTATGTCGTTCTCAACGTGCCTCCAGGAACATATTCGCTCAAAGCAACCATGATGGGTTATGCCGCGGTGACAACGACAAATGTGATCGTCCAAATTGATCTGACAACGACGATCAGCTTTCAAATGAATGCGGAAGCATTAGAGATGAAAGAAGTCGTTGTCGTTGCTGAACGTCCTCTGGTCACTAAAGATGTTTCTGCCAGTGAAATTAATATCGATTTTAAGAAAATGGAAACACTTCCTGTGAAACAGGTGAATGAAGTATTAGTGCTTCAAGCAGGCATTGAGCAAGGAAGTGAAGGCGTGATTATTCGCGGCGGCAGTGTTCGACAGACCGGTTTTATCGTTGATGGGTTATCCTTAAATGATGGTCGATCGAATATTCCATTCACTTCGTTAAGCTTAAATTCCATCCAGGAAGTGAAAATACAAACCGGCGGATTCAATGCTGAATATGGCAATGTCCGTTCCGGTGTTATTAATGTGGTGACCAAAGAAGGGGATCGGGCACGATACAATGCAGGATTAACGATTCAGTACCGTCCTGCGACGAAAAAGAATTTTGGTCCATCAATTTATGATCCGAATACCTATTTCACCCGTCCTTACACTGATCCAGCCGTTTGCTGGACTGGCACCAACAATGGCGCGTGGGATGCTTATACCCAACGCCAATACCCGATTTTTGAAGGCTGGAATGCAGTCTCGGATGCGACGATTCGCGATAATGATCCTGACAATGACCTGACCCCGGAAGGCGCAAAAAAACTGTGGGAATGGCAGCATCGAAGGCAGGGTGATATTTCCAGGCCCGATTATGTTGTCGATGGCAGCTTTGGCGGTCCTGTTCCGTTTGTCAGCAATTACCTCGGTGATCTAAGATTTTTCTTGTCCCATTATCGGCAACAGGAAATGTTCATCTATCCACTTTCAAGAAATAATTACCTCGATAATTCTACGCAGCTCAAGCTGACATCGGATATCAATCCGATGATCAAACTGATCCTCACGGGGCTGTATAGCGAAGTTTATTCTGTTTCTCCGTATGATTGGACAACAACGCCGACAGGAAGAGTGTTGCAATATAACAGCGAGATCGCTGATCTCGTCAATAGCAGCAGTGGCGATGCCATTCTGTACATGCCGGGCTATTTCAGTCCCGCTAATATGTATCGCACCATGTTTGGTTTCAAGCTGACGCACATGCTGAGCGCCCGAACGTTCTATGAGGTAAATTTTCAGCATAATATCAATCACTATAAAACTTACCAGATGGCACTGCGGGATACTGCTGATGTCTATGAGCCTGTACCCGGCTATTTCGTGGATGAAGCGCCGTATGGGTACTGGGGCTATGGCGTGACTGGCATCGATGGAATGATCCTGGGCGGCTGGATGAATTTGGGACGCGATAAAAGCGTTATCACCACCACCAAGCTGCAAGCAAATTTTACCAGCCAATTGAATAACGTGAATCAAATTAAGACCGGATTTGAATTTGCTTATGATGATTATAACATTAAATCATTCACCGAGAATCCCGGTATGACCACCTGGAACCGCCAGCAAGTCTATCATCGCTTCCCGTATCGAATTGGCGCTTATATTCAGGACAAGCTGGAATTCGAGGGTTTCATCGCCAATGTCGGCTTAAGGCTGGATTATTCGGATCCCAATGGAGTTGTTTACGATCTGGGTGATTACGATAAGTATTATCGGGAAGGTTTTGGAAAATTGATTGAAGAAGACATTCCGACAACCAGCGCGAAAGCAACCTGGCATCTGAGTCCGCGACTCGGAATCTCCCATCCCATTACCATCAATTCCAAGCTCTATTTTAATTATGGACATTTCACCCAGGAGCCTTCTTCGACCTATCGATTTCGTTTGCAGCGTGAGTACAACGGATTGGTAACGAC
>JALOPY010000410.1 GCA_025453735.1 bacterium
AATTCATGGTCAACGCGCCCAACATGTCTCGGCAGGACGATTGCTCCCTGGTGGGGCAGCAATGATGACGGCATCTTCGCAAAAATGATTGGCTCTTCTGGCACAGGGTTGTTGAACTCCTCCGCATGTTTGCGATAATTCCTGCCCAGGCAGATAATTTTTTGGGGGCGTGCCACAGGAACATCAAATTGAATCGGTTCTTTAATTTTCAAATCATCCAGAGATCGAAGGGTTTTCAGCGTGGTGATCACTTCATTGATATCGCCGTAATTGAAAAAGCCAAACTCGATCATCACCTGAATGAATGTCATCTCAGGAAAGCGATGCTGCCCTTGAATATCCTTGAACATCTCCCAGATCCGGGAGAAATCATATTTTTGACCATCGAATTCGATGCCGATTCGAACTGCCTGATTTTTAGTCTTGAATGAAAAAAGTTTCAAAGTTGCCTCCATACATTAATATTGTTCTGCTCATCGAACATGAATGCCATTTATCGATCCCTAATTTTGAAGCAAAGAATCAAAATAAGGATCAAAAATCTTCCACTAATTTTCAAACCTACTGATATTCCACCTGAATTTCTAAAAAGAATCCATGCTCTAAAATTTAAAAGCCTTTTGCCCATGAAATACGCGAAATGAAACGAAATTCCAAACCTAAAAAACATTTTCCGTGCTTTTTCGTGTGTTTCGTGGGGCAATTTTTGATCATAATTTTCATTTTAGAATTTTTGGGTTCCAATTGAATTTTTGCATCTGTCTCCCAATATCAGTGGGAAAAACATTTCAGCTTAATTCCCAACGACCATCGGCAATTTAAACCGCATCACCACCTCACCCGTTGCTTTGTCGATCTCGATCTTTTGTTCCTGTGCGCTCAATTCTTTTCCAGTTGCCATTTTAAATAATCCCGACAGAAAACCCAATCCCTGGTTCATCACCTGTTCCACTTCTTCCAGTTGTTGCCGTTTGATTTCCCGTGGCTCTGGCTCGACTTTTTTCTCAGGTGCAACGATGGGCTTAGCGGCTTGCTCAAGCTCCAGTTCTGCTTGCCTAACTGACTTATCATCTTCCAGCTCCGCGACTACCGAATCGATAGTATCCTTTAATCCTGCCATTGCTTCGGGAATTAGCTCCTCAGCTTCAACCATGTCATGCTCAAGCTCTTCACCAACTCCAATACTGACAATGACGCTTTCCAACTGCTTGAGAAACTGGGAACGACCTCTTTCAGAAAAATCTACAAAATCAGTTTCACTTTCACTATCAAGTACACCATCGAACAGGTTCTGTTTTAGCACCAAACCTGATGCGATTTTTTCTTCAATGGAATTCTTCGTAATAAAACTAATGACGGTTAAATTGGAACTCTCCTGTCCCAGCCGATCGATCCTTCCCAGCCGTTGGTTCTTCTTGGCAGGATTCCAGGGCAATTCAAAATTGACAACCGTGTCGGCGACTTGCAGGTTGAGACCCGAGCCGCCAGCCTCAGTTGAAAGAAAGACCTTGCAGTCAGAATTCTCTTCAAATTTTTGAATCAGCTTTCCCCGATGTTTTACTGGAACATTCCCACTCAATTCGGCAAATCCGACATTGTTTTCCCGCAGCATCTTCCCAATAATATTATTCATCCGAATCCATTCAGAAAAAATAATAACTTTTTTGCCATCCGTGTTAATGTCTAATTTCTCAAACAGGATATCTCTCAATTCTTCTAATTTGGGTGAAAAGTTGGTTTCATAGTCCACCAGATTGGTAGAGTCGCAAACCATGCGCATTTTACTCAACAGCAGCATCAGCTTTTGCATATCAAAAGGTGTGATAAATTTTTTGCGCAATATCGAAGCAATCCCTTTCGCATAAGAAGCGTGATATTCTGCCTGCCTGGGGTGCATCTCAATCGGGACATCCATTTCACTGATATTGGGGAGCTGCTTGAGCACATTCCGTTTTTCCCTGCGGATTAGAATCGACTGTAGCCTTTCTTTGAGCTCTGTTAAATTGTAATAGCCGGTTATTTTATTTTTCATTTTTTCGTCGAACAAGCAATGTTGATAGGAAAATTCCCACAGCGGGGCAAGAAAATAGGGATCGATGAATCCGACAATCGAAAATAAATCAATCAGTTTGTTTTCTATTGGAGTCCCGGTGATAACCAGGGCATGATTTTTCTTCAATGATTTAATCGAATCAGCGGTCTTGGTCGCATAATTTTTAATTCGCTGGGCTTCATCTAAAATAATAAAATCAGTTTGATATTTATTGATTGCCACACTGTCTCGTAAAACCGTTTCATAATTGAGGATTAAAAAATAAGCATTCGATTTTCGATAGATTTGTTCTCTTTCTTGAGGCAATCCCTCGACAATCACAGCTTTTTCATTTGAAAATCGCTCAATCTCATTTTTCCATTGTTCCTTCAACGACGCCGGGCAAATTACCAGTGTTCGTTTAAAATCAAATATCTGCTTTTTGATAACCGCCGTGCCAATCGCCTGAACTGTTTTACCGAGCCCCATGTCATCAGCAATGATCGCGCCTTCACGAAAAACGGCAAATTCAATTCCTTCTTTCTGGTAGGGGAATAATTCCGCTTTGATTAGAGAAAAATCGATCTGATGAGTTTGTTTGATTTCCTGCAGGGCTTTCTGGTTAAAAGCTTTCTCAACTTTCTCCAATACTTCTGATCTGATGAAAATTTGTTTATAATGCTCTGCCTCACGAACAAATCCTAAAAACTCAAGCGTCTTTTCGTCAGGAAAGACCTTCTCATTTCCAAAATATTTCGCAATCAAAATCTCAATATCGCTGTCCAGAGCATGGGGATAATGCCAGGTAATTTTATAATCATTCAGCGGATCGAGATAAATCTCTACAAAGGGATAGGTTTTACCCAGCGAATTGTACAAATTCTTGTTGGACTTTAACTCCTTAAAGGCAAACATGATGTGTTTGGTCGTGCCCAATTTATTGGTTCGCAAATCCATGTTGTCGATATAGCCAGTTTCATTTTCAAAATCCCGTAACGTGATCCGATATTTGACGCCTTTTTCATTAGTCAGAATATGCTCGCCGTAGATATTATCGGCAAATTCAATGCGATATTTTGCCTCATGCGCCTTCTCCCGCCTCTCATCCATTACCCGTTTTATCATCCCCTCACGGGTATATTTTTTCCCTTCGGTTTTTGGAGTAGTCTCCAATCTCGATAAATCATCAATCAACTGCATTAATGCGGCAATCGCCAGGGAATTCCAGCCGCGATCTTTTTTGTTTATCTCGCCAGAAATCTCATCATCAGACATAAGAATATCGACGTCATAATCTTTAACTTCATCACTCACCGTGAATTCAAATTTGTTTTTCGATTGAGTGAGCAATTGACATTGGCCATTGATATAAATGGATTGCGCCTGTTGAAAGATTACATCTGAAATTTCTTTACTATCTCTGAGTTGTTTAATTTTGTCTTTAATTGACTCGACCATTTTTTCCCTCGTCAAATTTTTAATTTGTTGCGGCGAAACGTGAGATGCCAAATGTGAGACTATGATTTTTTTATATCTGACGTTTCACTGTTTCTGCAATGTAAAAAATTGTAATGAAAATTACAATATTTTTTTTTATAATATTTTTGAGAACCCTTCGTATTTTCAAATTTTATGCATACTATGGTCCAATTAATGGATATTTCTTTGACTATCGTAAATTATTTCTTTGGGGAAATTTGGGTTCGCCAGGGGAAGATTTTTTGAATTGCAATAGTATGGTATTTCAATAGAATTTTGCACATGATGGGACGAGTCAAATCTCCAAAACAATTAGATTTCAAAGCACTCTGGTTTTTTATCATCGAACAGCTATTTTATCATTTTTTCCAAATCTTTGGGCAGCAAATAATGATA
>JALOPY010000411.1 GCA_025453735.1 bacterium
ACATCTAAATTCAAAGATTTTATGGGTGAGCCGTGTGATTATCAGAATTCAAGAATATCGGTTTTGCCTGTTCCTTTTGAACGATCGACTTCATATCTTAAAGGTACCGCTGCCGGACCCCAGGCGATCATCGAGGCATCGTGCAATGTTGAATTATATGATATTGAATTAAATGATGAGCCTTATCGTCAGGGTATTCATACGCTGCCACCACTTTCATTCGCGGAACATGAGCCGATTCGCGAAAGCATGATCCGTATCGAGGCTGCTGTTGCAAAGATGATTGATGATGAAAAATGGCCTGTCATCCTTGGCGGTGAGCATACCATTTCATATCCAATTTTTCTGGCACTACAAAAACGATTTCCTGATTTGAGTGTCCTGCATCTGGATTTTCCTGATTTGAGTGTCCTGCATCTGGATGCCCACACCGATTTGCGGGCCCACTACCTCGAAGATCCATTCAGCCATGCCTGTGTGATGCGTCGAATTCGGGAGCATTGCCAAAATATCGTATCTGTTGGAATCCGGAGCGTATCCCAGGAAGAGGCAGACTACATTAAAACGGAGCGCCCACAGATCCACTATGCATACGAAATTCATGAAACAGGGATTCCCTTCCAGAAAATAATGGAGGCGCTGACAAATGATGTGTTCATCACCTTCGACCTGGATGCCATCGATCCATCTGAATTGCCATCTGTCGGAACCCCGGAGCCAGGCGGGCTGCATTGGTACCACGTCGTGGAATTATTCAAAAATATTTTTGCCCAGAAAAATGTCGTTGGAGCAGATGTTGTTGAATTGATGCCGGATAAGGTTAATATTCATTCGGACTTCTGGGCGGCGAAAATGATTTATAAAATGATCGGATTAAAATTCCATCGATAAAAATAAGTCCTATTTCAGTTACGCAAAACTGCAATTTGCCAGTATATTATTTTGGGCTTGCAGTGACTCAATCGAAAATCTATAATTCATCGAATCCAATGACAAGCCTGGTTTCTTGAAGAAACCAGGCTTGTTTTGCTTATATTAAATAAAAACTTACAAAGAGCAACGGAGGAAACAGATACTCTTCGAGCACAGGGCCTCACAGAGATTTTTGTTGAGGAATAAACAAAAATCCGTTGCATCTCGGCTTGCTCCGCTTTTCATTGTAGGAAGACTTTTTCTGGATCATACCTCCAATAAATGAATTCAAGCGGATAGGAAAATGTGCTCTATTCTAATTTCCCATCAGTTTTTGAATTTCAAGCGGTATCCCCTTTCGTGAATCCAGCACTAACGAATGCGCATGTTGTTCGCATTTTGGAATACACGCACCGCAGCCCATGCACTTTTCTTCATCAACATGAAGCCTACCATTTTCCATACTCAAGGCATGAAATTGACAATATTCAACGCATGTGCCACAGCTCTGGCAGCGATCGCGATCAATCTGGATCACATAACCAGATGGAGCTAACATAGGGATACCATTCTGCCAGGCTTGCATCGCGCCGCAGCAGCAGGAGCAACAATTGCAGATCGCATAAAACCTGTCCAGCATCGCGTCTTTGAAAAATGCGTGATGGACATGCCCTCGTTCATGTTCAGCCGTGAGAATATCCACTGCCTCCGTCTGATTTATCCATCGGGCGCGCTGGGGATGATGTTCCACAATGAAACTGGCAAATGGCTCGCCAATGATGAGACACACATCCAATGGTTTGCAAGGATTGGAGCGCGAGGCACGACAGGGACACTCCAATACAGCAATATGATCCGGATTGAGTAGCACGATATCACGGGCGCTGGTATAAGGTATCACCTGCTCCAGATCACCGATGTCGATGGATTTATTGATTGTCACGAGCCGTTTTGCCTCTTCCAGCGGAACGACTTTTCCATGATAGGTATCTGCAAAAGTGACGCGTTTGCTCTCATCCTTGCCATTGGACTCGAACTGAAAAACTCTTGAAGCTATTTTCCAAAGCGGAGCAATCATTTGGGACAAACGATGTTCTCCTGTTCCGACTCCAATGTAGAAATAGGGCCAGCGAGAATAGACGTACCCATGCAGCCAATCCCAGAATGAATAATTTGTTAGCTTTTTTCCTTCCTGATAAAAAGATCGAGTCGAGGGTTTCAGTAATTTTTGCCAGATTTTGTTATTCAATTTTTGGTCTCCTTTACGAATTTATTGTACAGGTAGTTTTAATTGAATATCAAAAATTAAGCTACTATACTCATTAAGGGTTAAAATGTGACATCACTTTGTCATTGCGACTTCGCTTCGCTCGCAATGACTTCAATTTTTTAAGTTACAAAATAATCCTTAACAAGTATAGCTATGAGGATTTTAACTTAATGCATTAAACAACATTGCTGTTCAGGCGCTTTCAAATGAATAATTGGAAACTGATTCGATTTGAGTATAGCAATTTTTTTATAAAAAATCAACTGCAAATTCCTCCCAAAAAATATTTCAAGAACCTTTTTCAGCGAATATAAAGCATCTTCTTGACGGCACTATAGCTCCCAGCTTGTATTTTGTAAATGTATAATCCAGAAGTAAGGTTTTGTGAAATAAAATTGATCTGGTAGTTTCCTGCCTCTTTAACATCATTCACCAGCGTCATAACTTCTCGACCCAGAATATCAAAAATTTTCAACTCTACAAATTCTTTCTTTGGCAAAGCGAATGAAATTGTTGTTGAAGAATTGAAAGGATTGGGATAATTCTGCAAAAGAGCATATTCTTGAGGCAAAAGTTTTGTTTGTTCATTCTGCACAACCGTCGTCAATTCCAAACCTGCACCTATCATCAAATCTCGTTTATCCCAGGGATCGCCGTCTTCGATGAAATTTGACCAGTTGTTTAATGCCACATCGTAATACCAGCTTCTCCCCGCATAGGGAAATTCTTCGTCATAGCCGAGGCTGGGATCATCAGCAACAACCCATTCCAGGCTGATGTAAAAATCACCTAAATTTACTTTGATGTTGCGGGTGGAGAGATCAACCTGGTTCCAGGAATTTGGTTCTGGTACAACCAAAATTGGTGAGGAAATCAAACTGGTTCCGGGCTTGCCGTTCGATCCATTATCGTCGTAGATATTTAGCTTTAACGATTTGTTGGAATCGCGATTGTTATAGAAGGATGCAAATTTTACAGTTGCCGGATAGCTGCTTGGCGTAAATCTCACGGCAAGTCGCTCGCCAGGAGTAGTCACAGAGACGCCGCTTTCCGGGGTGCCATCATCGTAATAGATTTCAGCAATGCGGCGATTTTGAATGCTATTGAATTTTTCTCTGGCTTTTGCCGCGCTCTGTCTCAAATCAGGCAAATTATATCCAGCGACAAGAGCGATAGTGAATCGCACGCTTCGATTGGGTTGAAGGTTGATTTTCGGAACCGCAATAAGCGTCGAAAGATCACCCTGTCCGATGCCTCCCATAAAACCCGAAGTGTTCATTAAATCAAACATAACCTGATCGGGCAAATCGTTCTGCGGATAAACAGAATCTCGGTTTTGTATGATCTTGAAGGAAGCTGGGCTCTGACTTAACACAACCGTGCCCAAATAATAATTCCCAGTCGTCCCGCTATCCCACATATACGCTAATTTGAGATCGCTATCATATTTGGCTTCATTGGTTTCGTAATCGGGCTGGCAATCCCAATCCATGAGATATCCGATTATCAAATTGTTGAGCGGATAGGGTCCGTCATTCAATATATCAAAGTCTAGCAAAATAAATTGGTCATACGGCACCGCGGCCCAGGCATAGCTATGCTGATTTACGACCACATGAGCGAGCCCCTGCGGCGTGATCAGCCATTTTTCAAATTGAGCATAACCATCCTGATCCGAGACCATGCCCGGCGTATTCATTCGAAATTGTCCTGACGATGTGGTTCGCCAGGCGTCATCTTCACTGTCATCGAGATTGCCGTAGCTATCTGCAACATCTTTGCCCCAAACACCAGCGACAATCGTTCCGCTATAGCCATGATCTTCCTCGCTATTCATCGGAAATTTGAAACCAGGATCAGCGCCACTTGCGGTTCCCAGCGCGCCCCAATCGGATAAACCGCAATTGAGATCGCCGACATTATGTTGTGCGGTCGTTCCGGAAACGCTTCCTTCCACCAGATTAATTGCGGCATGAATATTTAGTTTTCCCCAGCCCCAATTTTTATTCCAGACCGCGCCTGTGTAGTTATCAGTCCAGGCACTGTTGATCAAAATTGACTTAGTAGTTATCAGTCCAGGCACTGTTGATCAAAATTGACTTAATTTCTTCTGGCGTTAAATCAGGATTTTTCTGGAGCAGCAGGGCCACAGCTCCGGCAACATGGGGAGCTGCCATGCTGGTTCCCTGGGTGAGCAGATGCACACCATCTTCGACAATTTTTGTTTGGTCCGGCTCTTCAGTATCCTGGGAAAATGCGGAGACAATTCCATGCCCTGGCGCGGCAATCTCCGGTTTTTCTCTTCCATCTCTTGTTGGACCCGGACTGCTAAAAGCAGAAATATCCCATAACGCAGGATTGCTGCTGTAACTATATGTCGAGCCA
>JALOPY010000016.1 GCA_025453735.1 bacterium
TCCTTGCTCATAGCAAGGCAAGATTTCTTATCAAATGAGCAACTTAATTAATTCAAAGTCCTTAAAATTCTCCGATAATACTTAGTGTATAATTTCTGATTTCACCCATGCTTCGTTCAATTTCAGTGTAATAATAATCGAACGCGTTATTGATAGCCATTTGAAAATCGATATTGGCAAGGTGATAGATCAGTCGGAAATTCCAGACTTTTTGCGGCACCCGATCATCATACTGAAATAACTTCACAGCCTCGATACGGCTGGCGTAGCGGTAATCTGCATGAAGTTCCCATGAGCCAACATGCAGCGATGGGTTCAGGAATGCGATCAGATCGGGACGATAGGTTAACGGCTTGCCTGTCGCGATGTCCTTATGATCGAGCAGGGTCGCTGTTGCCATAAGCCTCAGCCGGTCATTCCACCAATGTCCCGATGAAGTAAATTCCAGCCCCTGAATTCTGGCTTCCAGCAGATTTTGGAATCGAACCGCGACACGAATATCTTTGGCGAATTGAATTTCACTTTGACGCAAATCGATCTCGATTAAATTATCAAAGTCATTGCGGAATGCGCCGAGTTCAACATACCAATTTGAGGTGACATACTGACGCCAGCCCAAATCATACGACCAGCATGTTTCCGCTTTCAGATCCGGATTGGCTTCCACGACAACGCTGCTGCTTTCAAAATTCAGGTATCGCTCGGCAATCGTTGCCGCCCGGAATCCGCTTCCGGCTGAGGCGCGAAGCACTGTGCTTTCAAAAGGCTTGTAATTGATTCCCAGGCGCGGGCTGAGCAGGCTCTGCGACAAGCCATCGATAAGTTGGTAGCGATCGTAGCGCAAGCCGGTCGTGAGGCGAAGATTATTTCGGATTCGATTCTCAGCCTGGCCATAAAGTCCGATGGTATAACCTTTGTGATCGCCAAAATATTTCGTGCTGCCAGTATCCCATTTCAACTCGCTGCCGTAGGTTATTTCTGTTCCGGAAAATGGCAGCCATTCTCCCTGAATCTCGGCACCCAAACCGCGAGCCGGATTAAAATCCGTGGATTGAACAAATTGATTTCCCATCAATGACATTAAGTAGGAGAGGCGAAATTTCAGCGCCGCCTTCGGCGATATGATCCAATTGTATTTTGTATAAAAATTTCCCATTTTAATTTCGCCGCGGCTTTTGCGATTGGCAGGCTTCACTTGAAACGGCTTTTGGGGATCATCCCAGCCCACGTAGATACCACCGCCGCTATAGTTATATGCTGCATAAAGTGTCCACGTCGATCCATTTTTATAATAATAATTCAATTTTCCTGTCGCATTGAATCGTTTGAAATCACCGACTTCCGTATAGCCTGTGGAGACATGCCTTCCCAGGGAAAAACGAAATCCGACCGGTCCAACCCTGCGGCTATGACTGACATCGATTCGCCCAAACTGCAATGGCATGTTGGTCCAATTCCAGTCTTCATAGCGCGGTTGCCCATATTCGCCAGCTGTCAAACGAACCTGTGTTTTTCCCCGCTCGGTCGGCTCTTTGGAAATGATATTGATCACGCCACCCAAAGCTGAGGTGCCCCACAATGCGGAACCCGCGCCTTTCACCACTTCGATCTGATCGATATCGAGAACGGGCAGCAAATCCCAGTTGAATTGTCCGGTATCGCTGGTCATCACGGGCACGCCATCGACCAGCAGCAGCGTGCGATTCGCCGCGCCGATCGTGAATCCAGTGGAGCCGCGAATATTGACCTGCTCCCGAACAAAATTAACTCCCGGAATCGCTTCAAGCACTTTTTCGACGCGCAATGGACTTCGCTCTTTGATGGCTGGCGCTGAGATAACGGACACGCTATTCGGCGTCAGATCGAGCTCTTTTCGCGTTTTATTGGCAGTCACAATCACTGGATCAAAATCAATCGTTGTTTCTTCCAGCTTGAGCTCGACCTGGGACGTCTTGCCAGCTTCAACACGAACGTCAGCAATCCGGGCAGGACGATGGCCAATCATAGTCGCCTTCAAAATATAGCTGCCAATCGGAACGTTTCGGATGATAAAATTTCCCTCGTTATCGCTGCTCGCTCCAAGCACGGTTCCTTCGATCTGGATGTTGACGCCGGCGAGCTTTCTGCCCGAGGCAAGCTCCGTCACAGCGCCCGCGATTTTGCCTTTTTGAATCGCGAGTACTGATTGAGGAAGAGAGATCGACAATATAAACAGAAGAATCAAGGAATTTCTTTTGGTATTCATATTTCTAATCATAAATCTGCATTCTTATTATTGAAATGAAATGCATCGGGAGCTACCGATGCATGATAAAATTATTGATTTGGAATTCTTAATTTTCAAGGAAATTGAATGGCATTGAAATTGATATGAATGTGCACATCTTCCTTCCTTTCACCGGAAGCAATCTCGATCTTTCCCGGCTGTCCGGGATTTTCCGGCGATTCGTAGTAGCCAAGCTCAATTAAGTCCGTTAAGTTGGAAATTTTCTTGCCGACCCAATAAAGCACCACATAATTATACACACCTGAACCAACCGCCAGGCGATATGTCGAGGAATCCACAAACACAGACTGGGTATAATCCACGTTTTCGAATAGCAAATATTGCATATCCGATGTCGGCTTCTGGCGATAGACCGCCAGCAAAAGAAGTTGTGTATCCTCGGGCCAATTGCCTTCATAGGTAATTTTTCCGGAGATCGAAGCGTCTTTGGAAACGACTTCCCAATTGGCATTAATATCCACGCTGTCAACGACGGGAACTTCTTTGGTAACGAAAACAGAATCCGGCAGGATGGCTGCTTTTTTGCCGGTATAAAAACCCATTAAGCCAGTTAAATCCCAGTTTCGATTTTTTTCTTTCCACAAGACTACGATCAATTGGTATGAGGTTCGAGAAACCGGAATCTCGTATTCGACTTCCGAATTTTCGCTGCCTGCTTTTGGATAATCGAGGGCGCCAGAACTCCCCAGGTAAAGAAAATTCTGGGGATCTTTCGGCGGAAACTCTTTTAAGGCGAAGACCTCCACCCGATCGGTGGTCGGAGGCGGCTCGCCCTTGAAAAAAAGCACTTTTCCTTTGATCGTGTATTTGATCGGATAGAGTCCATGATCAATTTCACAACTCACAAAAAGCCCCAGAACAAGAAATGAAAGCAATGCGAATAGAATATATTTTTTCATAGACAAAAATTATTTGATTAATAAAAGTTTTTTTGTTGAATGAAATTCATTCGTTTCTAATTTATAGAAATACATGCCTGTCGCCAGCGGCAAGCCTCGCTGATCCAGTCCCTGCCAGGTGTAGCGATGCACGCCTTGAGGCAAAATTCCTTCCGCCAATGTTGCAACCAATCGGCCCAGGCTATCATAAATCTTCAGCGAAACATCGCTCCGCTTGGGCAGTGAGAATGAAATCATCGTTGTGGCATTGAACGGATTGGGATAATTCTGCCGCAGCGCATATTTCGTCGGGAACAGCTCATCTGCTTCAGCGACTTCGGACGGACGCGGCATTTTCTGGCCAGTGGCAAAATAGCTGACCGGCGATTTTAACTGGGAGCAGATCTTCGACGCATCATTGGGATTAAAATTGGGCGGGAGGAAGAAATTGTAATACGCCACATCGAGCGATGGATAATCTTTGGCATATTTCTCAACATCCTTCTCCAGTGAAAATCCATTATCGCCAAAAGAATCATTATCGCCACTGTCAAATTTTTTGCCATACGCATCGCCTGATTTTCCTGAGGTGCTATCATCATAAAAATAAATTCGAATCTGCTCGCCCATCGGAGGAACAGAAAAAACATTCAAGATCGTGCCCGGATTGCCCGTGCCCATGGTCCAATTCAATTGACCGGGAGAACAAGCACGATCGATATTATCGAATCCGCCAGCGCCATTGATCAGCGCTCCATTGCGATTTATTTCGTTATAAAAATTCATTCCAATAGCATTGCGATTGAAATCCCAGGATATTCGAATGACATCTACTTCCACGCCAGCATCCACAGCGTCTTTAATCGGGATCTCAAACAGGGTAAATGATCCGTGCCATGGGTAGAAGAATGAAGTTTGAGTGAATTTTTCATCGAACGTTATTACGCCTGCATAGGTATAATAAAATTTACCATACATATTTCGGATCACCCGAACAGGTCCCACTTTTGCATAAGCATAATTCATAGAAACGTTATCTTCGTAAATCGGATCCAGTGCGAAAATCCAATAGGATCCCATTAAGCGTACTTTGAGCCGATCGAAAATATCGATTCCAGAATTTCCAATAATCACATCTGAAAGCTGCCCCGTTTCATTGAATCCAACCTCATAATTCGGAGTTATAATTCTATCGGTTAAACTATCATAAACCATAAAGTATGGGTCCGGAATTGGCTCGGAAATCGACCGGGAGGAATAGAGATAGACATACCCCGTTTCATTCGTCAGCGAATCGACCAGGCAAATTTCGTAGCGAATCGAATCGGCGCCCTCGACCCACGATGTCGAATCCGCTTTATCACCAATATCGCGCAGCAGGAAGACCAGTTCATCATCATCATCCAGCAATCCGAATGAGCTATCTGGCTTGAAGTACATGGAATCCTGATCATGAGGATTCACTTCGTCAATTTGAAATGGGATCATCTGCCAGGAATTTGAGAGTGCATGATACGCATACACGTACATAAATTGAATTTCGTGATTGATATATTGAGCCAGCGTATCGCCTTTGAGGACGATAGGCTCGTAAGGTCGTTTCACCTGGGCATGGCTCAAATTAATAAATAAAATCAGCCCAAGAATGATTAACAATATTTTTTGCTTCACTGGACACCTCAAATTAATGATCATGTTTTTTAATTCTTATTATAAGCTGTTGACTGAGAAAAGTTCTCAGCTCGAAATTTGCCAGATGGATAATCCATATAAAAGTTACTTTGTTAAATAAATTAAAGAATTCAATGGTAAAATGCAAGCGAATATTTTGTTGAGCAGTAAAACCTCAGAGGATTTTAGAAACCGCTGAGGTTTAGGCTTTTTCATCCACCAATAAATGATGCGTTTTGTTGAGAAATACAGATCCCAGAATCTTAACATTTACGGATTCAATAACATCAATGCAAACGCGATCGAATACAGCACCAACCCGACACACAAAATCACTCCCCCTCGTGAATACGCCCGGGTTTTTCGATTGCGACGCTCGATGATTCTTTCGAGTGATTCTGATTGATTTTCTGTCAAGCCAGCGGTCACCCATTTGATTCCCATGACCCGGGAAAACACCCAGACTGCGCTGATTAAAACCGTAACCAATCCGGCAATGACTAATATCTGAGAGATCAATGAGGTTGACGCAATTAATCGTCCAGAAAAACCAGTAACCGTCACGACGATTCCTGCCAGGCTCATCAGTACCTGGGCGCGGGCATGAAGCGTGTTGAGTTGGTTCTCCAGCAGCTCCAATGCTTTCAGCATATCCTGATTGGTAAGCGATAAAATTTTAGTTGCTTCTTCTTTAGTATTCATAAATCTGAATCGTTCCTGTTTTATAGTTGCGCGTTGTCGTGCTCTTGCAGCGAAAACTCAATCAGTAATTGTTGCCAGATTCAAACCATTCCTCCGGCTCGCCCAAAATTTAAAGATTTATTTTCCCAATGTCAATACTTTCATTTTGGCTGCGAAAGAAACATCTCCGATTGGTTTAGCGTTAATACAATCGACAAATCAAAAAATTTATTTTAGGAGATACCAATGCTCAATCGATCTATGCTATTAATTGCAGTTTCCATTCTGATATTATTCAGTGATGCTTTAGCCACCAACGAATATGCCGCGCAAATAACTCGGCATGAAATTTCAGTGACTATTGATCCTGAAAATCACACGATCAAAGGATCAGATAAAATTACGGCTGCTTTCCCTGGGAATGCGAAAGGAAATGCGGTTATTTTTTATTGGAATAGATCCATCGATAAAATAAATTTGATCGACAGCCCGGGCTTTTCATTAGAAAAAAAATCAATTCAGGATGCTCCCCAAAAATCCGATCAAGAATTGGGACATGCCAGCAGAGCGCATATTCAATATTACCTCGTTAAAAGCGAACAGCCAGAATCTGAATTGAACTTCACCCTGGCGTTTGAAGGAATAATTTATGATACGTTGAATACGAAGAGCCAGGATTATGCCCGTGGTTTTGCGACGACAACAGGGATTATCGACACCCAGGGCGTTTACCTGGCGGGAAGCTCGAACTGGATTCCCACCCAAAAATCAAATAGCTTCACCTATACTTTAAAAACACATTTGCCCGCGGGTTGGCAAAGCATCTCCCAGGGCAAGGAAACGATTCGCCGCTCTGATGAAAATTTCCAGGTCAATGAATGGACCTGTGACAAGCCAATGGAAGAAATCTATCTGATTGCCGGAAAATATGTAATTGCAGAGGAAGATCATCATGGCATAAAAGTGATGACCTATACCTACGCCGAAGAGCCCGAGTTAAGCAAGCGATACCGCCAGGCGACTAAACGGTACCTCGATATGTACAGCGAGCAGATTGGTCCCTATCCTTACGAGAAATTTGCGTTGGTTGAAAATTTCTGGCAGACGGGTTATGGCATGCCATCTTTTACATTGCTCGGCAGTCAGGTCATTCGATTGCCGTTTATTATCGGAACATCCTATGGTCACGAAATTCTGCATAACTGGTGGGGCAATGGCGTTTTTGTGGATTATAAAACCGGCAATTGGTGCGAGGGACTGACGAATTACATGGCAGATCATTACTATAAAAAATTAGCCGGAGAAGACGCTGCCTATCGTCGCACCATGCTGCAAACGTATTTGAATTATGTTCAGGAGGAAAAAGATTTTCCCTTGACGCAATTCACGGAGCGACACGATCCCGCGACTCAGGCGATTGGCTACAGCAAATCAGCGATGATTTTTCATACGTTGCACAAAATGATGGGGCAGGAAAAATTTATAGCCGCAATAAAATCGTTCTATCAGAATAATCTTTTCAAAGCCGCATCCTGGACTGACGTGGAACGTGAATTTAGTCTTGCTTATGGAAGTGACCTTTCCTGGTTTTTCGATCAGTGGCTGAATCGAACAGGTGCGCCCACTTTGAAATTAGAAAATGCCGAAGTTTCAACATCTGGCAACAATTTTATTGCTTCGATAACATTAAGCCAGGGCAAGCCTGTTTATCGATTGAACGTTCCGGTTTTGATCTCTGGAAAATCGGATACGACCATCCTTTTAACAATGAACCGCCAGCGCGAAACTTTTAAAATTAGATTGGACGAACCGCCAGATCAAATCTGTATCGATCCAGAATTTGATGTATTCCGAAAATTGGATTACCAGGAAATTCCGCCAGCATTGAGCCAGACGTTCGGAGCAAAACAATCAATCGTCATTCTTCCTTCCAAAGCAAATGAAGACGTTCTAGCCGCTTATCAAAAGATTGCCCAGCAGTGGAGAACATCTGAAAATGTGACTATCATGCTGGATACAGAGGTTAATGAAAACGATTTGCAGGACAAGGCAGCCTGGATTTTAGGAATCGATAATCAATTCGCGTCTAAGATTAAAACGGGACTTCCCGCGCAATCGGAACTGACAGATATGCTCTGGCGCATTGAAAGCCAGGAATTTCCGCTTAATGAATTCAGCCTGATTTTAACGCTAAGGCATCCAAACAATCCAGCATTATCCTGGACTTTCATGCATATCAGCTCCACTGAGACTTCCCAAAGCATCGTGAGAAAATTGCCACATTATGGAAAATATGGGTATCTGGCATTTAAGGACGCAGACAATGTTTTGAAAGGAGAATGGCAAATAAATTCGTCGCCGTTATGCTGGAACAGAAAAACCAACTGAAATTTATGAGAGTGAGTTGGTTTTAAATCATCAACTTAAAAATAAAATTGATATCGAACTTATGGAATAAGCTCATTCGCAGTGGGACGGGGAAATATTTTCTGTTTGGATATTTTCCTGTGCCTGTTCTGCTTCTTCAGGCTTAATGGTTGCTGAAACATCTTTCACTTCGTTGATCGAAAATCCAATATTGGCGCGACGCAGGACGTCGATAATCGTCTCAAAAATGCTCTTGTCGTGGTCCATGATGTTTATCCCCTGTTGTAAGTTCGTGATGCAATATTCGACTTGATTCATAATATAATTTCAGATTTCGTGTTACCATAGCCATTAACAATGATCTGCTTTTCCTTCTTTCTGCTTTAAAAAAAATGCTCTAAAAAAAATGAAAAAAGAAAAGCAAATTGATTCTCGATGGAAGCCAACTGATCTCAATGCAATTACAGTCATGTGCATGGCGTCAGGCAAATTCCATTTTTGAATTACCATATCGCCAGAGGTCATAACGATTACGATAACATATCATAAAATAACGGCAATGCTGATTCGTTGCATAATTTTTTTTATCCATGTAAAATTAAATTATCAAAATTTTTTGTTCAGCGAAACAAATGTTTTGACATTTAGATTTTTTTTTATTATTATGTTTCCAGTTAGTTAAATTCAAATAATAATTAACTGATTCGTTCGTCCAAAATTCGGATGATTTATGTGGCAAAAACAATTGGAGAAGGGATGCGAGCAATAACTAAGCTTTGTCTGCTTTTTTCAGCAATACTTCTGATGCTAATGAACTGCAAAAAAACACCCCAGCAAAATTTCGAACAATTTAACGAAATATTTTTTGCAAAATACGTTCCAGAATTTCCCGACGCCAGGCTTATGACAAAAAGCGATATTCCTGTCAATGAACAAGAATATTTCGATGAAGCAAAGGGCAAGCTTCAATTATTATATGATTTGAATGGGAATGATATTCCGGAATACATCATTTGCGGATTTTCAGCAAGCATGTTGCAGCAGAATGAAAAGGGTCCGTATTTTTTGACAATCTTTGAGCAGACAGGATCTGGCATTAAGCGACTGTATTTGCAGAAGCTTTTAGTTGCTCCAGTAACCCTGGATTTTTCAAAAGATCAGACTCGAAAGGGGATCATTGTATCGTTTGCTTTTTACAGCGATTATTCTGCAGAAATCTATTTCGAAGGAAATGAGTATCATCTTGAAAAATTATTTTAGATCATGACTTCAGGGCAAGCCTTCATTCGTTAATTTATCATATCGGAATTTCAAAGTTTGTATCAAAAATACTTTGAAACAAACTTTACAATGAGCAACTGAGTAAACAGAGACTCACGGAGATTTTTGGGGAAGGATTTTTTTGCGCGCATAAAACTCAGCTCGCTCCGTTGCTCATTGTAAGGGAATATCTTCATGAATCGATGCTCTCCGCCTAAAAAGAATGGCGGACAGGCAAAAAAACGGCGCATCTTCGATGCTCCAAAAAGATGGCGCATCTTCGATTTGCGAAATTATTTTATTTCTACCAATTTTGGTTTTTCTTCCATATTCGCCACCTGCCAGGCGCTGGCAAAAACGATGCGTGCGATTTGAGCCATTTTTTCTGGATTTATCTTCTCGACAGTATCAGTCGGTTGATGATAATCCGCATGCATCCCGGTGTTAAAAAATAAGAATGGGATGCTTTTCCTGAAGAACGGCACATGATCGCTGCCTCCCACCCGACTATCATCGTTAAAATCAAGCTTGAGGTTGATTTTTTCGTTTGCCTTCATTACGACAGTTTTTAAATCGGGGCTGCGGGTTCCGCCATAAACGCTCACCGCGCTGGTGTCATTCCTGCCAATCATATCCATATTGAGCATTGCCACGGTTTTCTCGATTGGGAAAAGGGGATCGGTTCCAGCATAATATCGAGCTCCGAACAGTCCCTTTTCTTCACCAGCAAAACACATAAATAAAATAGATCGCAGCGGACGCTGCTTCATGCTCGTAAAAGCTTTTGCCACAGCCATTACACCAGCAGTGCCTGATGCATTATCGTCAGCGCCGTTATAAATTGTTGTATCATTTCTTGCTCCAAGGTGATCATAGTGCCCGCCAATCACCACAATTTCATGCTTTAAATTTGGATCAGAACCCTCCAAAAAAGCCACTACGTTCTGCGTCTTGAAACTATCGCATTCCAGGGAGGTTGTAATCGATGCTGTTATACCGGACAAATCCATCGAGCGGGATTTCAGGTCATTGTCTATTGCCTGGTGAATTTCCTCCATTGTTTTTCCTGAAGCGGAGATCAAATCATCGGCTAACTGTTTTCCGATTCTCACTGCAACAATTTTGTTTTCCTCTTTTTCACCAAGCGTAAGGGGGATGGCATCTTCCGGAGCGCTCTTCATCAATGAGGGCCAGGCATTCGGCGGTCTCCGGAAACGAGAGTTGGGATTGGTGACATAAATAAATCCCACCGCGCCATGATCGATCGCATTCAGCACTTTATCATTTAGCTTGCTGTGATCGGTTTCTTTGATGCCATTAAAAACGCTCGTGCTGTCTTTTTCCTGGGGTTCGCTCGTGAACGCGAGCACGATTTTTCCTTTCGCATCAATGGATTCGTAATCATTATATTTGTATTCCGGAGCTGAAATCCCATACCCGGCAAATACCACTGGCGCTGTGACAGTGCGATTCGCAGCCAGATGGAGCGGAACAAAATCTTCTTTTATCTGATATGTTTTTTCGACTCCATTAATCGTCATGGAAAATTTCTGCTCTGGAGCAAGCCTGGTTTTCAGCAGGGAAAAATTTTGGTAGTTATCTTTGGCGCTGGAAACGTACTCCAATCCCATTGAGCGAAAATAATTCGCGATGTATTTTGCGCATTGATCCAATTCTGGGCTGGGCGTATCTCGTCCCCTCATTTCATCTGACGCGAGATATGCCACATGCGACAGCATTTCTTCAGCAGAAATGGCATCCATCCCTTTTTGCGGAACTAGAATTTGACTGAATCCGAATTGAATCGAAACGATGAAGATAACAAAAATGATTGAGACAATGCGTTTTATTTTGTTCATATCCACTCCAATAAAGATGATCGCGTTACCTGAATTTCATTTTCTTTTGAACGACCAGATGCAATTCTAACATACGATTTAATTCAACATCGTGATACGGAAAAGCCTCGTTATGAAGCTGCTTGCGATCCGGATTGTACCAGACCGTCCATAAGCCGACTTGTTTGGCAGCAATAATATCGCCTTCATAGCTATCGCCCACCATGATGGCATTCTCGGGCTCGACCTCAATTTGCTTCAATATTTTGAGATAAAAATTGGGACAAGGCTTGTGTTCATAAACTTCATGTGGAGTGAAAACTTCATGAAAATACTGAGACAGGTGAACGCGTTCCAGCGCCTTGCGGACAAGTGATCGATCCGAATCCCGGGCATTACTGACGAGGACAATCTGGTACTTATTTTTCAGGTTTTCGAGTGCGGCAGCGATCCCTTCAACTGGAGCGACGCTCTCCCAATGAGCCATTGGTCCGGTTTGTTCGGGATATACTTTCATGACGGTATTTCCCCAATCGAATAGCAGAGCCTTAATCTCAAACTGAAGGTTTTGAAAATAATCTGAAATATTCACCATATATTATTTCGAGCATTTGCTTTAAGGAATTCATCTTCAGGGCTAAATCAAAGCAGCATCCATCGCCATCATTCCTCAAGTTTTGCATTCAAAAATTGCTCCTGAAAATCGAATCAGCAATCATTCAATATTTTTTCGGCTGAATGCCGCCATTAACATGCACATCTGATCTTGAATGTCCATGATGACGTTGACGCGGCATAAGAAATTATTAAACATTGTTGAAAAAACCAGTGTTTCGCCATCTTTGGTTTTCGCGTAACCGGAGAGACAACGCACATTTGAGATCGTGCCTGTCTTGGCAAATATATGATTTTGCGCGACAGTCCCTTTCATGCGATTGCCAATCGTCCCATCGACGCCGGCAATTGGGAGGCTTTGTCGATAAACCTCGCCATAAGGGTGAAAATACATATTCCGCAGCAAGTTTGCGATCATGGCAGGAGTAATATAGTTATATCTGCAGAGCCCCGATCCATCGGCATAGCTATAAGAATTTGGTTCGAGGCCGAATCGTGTTAGTGTTTCCTTGACAATTTTTTCTCCCTCTGCAAAACTGCCTTCTTTTCCGAATTTTTTGCCCAGCAGTTTCACCAGACTTTCTGCATAAAGATTTTGAGATTCCTTCATTAAAATTTTCAGCACTTCTTGGAACGGAGGTGAAATATGAGTGAATAAAGGTTTCTTCTCTGATAATTTTTCCCGACCCGCCACCAGGTCTGCATCGATTGGCTCGCCATAAACTTGAATCCCCTGTCGAATCAGCTCCCATTTTAATCCGGCAAGGAAGTATTGAGTTGGGTCATGGATTGATAGATTTTCTTTCGTTTGAAAACCCGGCTGAATTTTACCCTTAATGCGAACAAGATTCGTTTCCATGCGGCGATCGACTGTAATTTCAGTTTCGTCCGCATTGATTTCCAAATCTGGCAGGAGCTTTACATATCCCAGATCCGGTATAACTGAAATATTCAAATATTCGCCGGAGCTGTCCGCATTTAAAATCAATTGCGCCTTATTCTCATTGAACATCAAACCGCCGATTTGAGCGGAGTAAGCAGAGCTGAGATTATTCATTGACCAGCCATAGCCGATGAATTCATCATCAAAGACATCATCGATGCCGATGATATTGCCTTTGATAGAATGGATTCCCCTGGCATGGAGCGAATCAGCCCAGGATTGAAAAACAAAGCACCTGGCATTCTCTTCACAAAACCGGTAACTGAACGTTGGATCGCCGCTGCCAACGATCACAAGGTCGCCAGAAAGGACGCCATCTTCGACCTGCCCGGTTGTATAAATATCAGTTTTATAATGAAAGTCTGGTCCGAGCTTGAGCAACGCCGCAATCGAAGTCACAATTTTTTCATTCGAAGCCGGCATCATCAATGTGTTGGCGTTGCGCTGGTAGAGAATTTCTCCCGTCTCCGCTGACTGAACCATGACGCCAACCAGCGCGGTTTGAAGCTCCGGCTCAGCAATTTGAAGGTCGATCTGGCGAGCCAATTGTTCTTCGGGCGAAATTATCAGGGGTCGTTGATAGGTTCCAGCGCAATTATTGATAATGAGAATAGCTATACTTAAAAAAGACAATTTATAAATTTGGCGCATTCTTTTTTTTGTCCAATTTTATTACCATTCACCATTATCAATTAGAAAGCTTTTTAATTGTCAATTGTGAATTGATAATTGATAATTGCTAACGGCTGGATTACCATCGCAGCAGTATCGATCCCCAGGTAAATCCGGAGCCAAATGCAACCAGCACAATGTAATCGCCTTTGTTGATTTTTCCTTGCATCAATGCTTCGTGCATCGCGATGGGAATCGAAGCGGCGGTGGTATTGCCATATTTATGGATATTGCTAAAAACACGATCCAGAGTATAATTAAATCGCTGCGCAACTGCTTCAGTGATTCGCAAATTTGCCTGGTGCGGGATCACTAATTTCACTTGATCAGGCGAAACATTATTGGCTGTCAAACATTCAGTTATCGCCTCACAAAACCGGATGACCGCATTTTTAAATACCTGCCTGCCATTCATGATGGGATAAACCGAGCCATCATCGAGCATTTCCTTCGTCAGGCGTGGAATATGAAGGCTGCCAGGATTCTCCATAAAAAGTTCTTTGGCAAACCTGCCATCAGCATGAAGATGGGAAGATAAAACTCCGCGATCAGGATCGTCACTGGGCTCGACAATAACAACACCGGCGCCATCGCCAAACAACACTCCGACATCTCTTCCTCGAGTGGATAAATCAAGCCCTGTCGAATGAATCTCGGAACCAACAACCATGATCTTCTTATACATGCCTGTTTTGATAAATTGATCGGCTACCGAAAGCCCATAGATAAACCCGGTGCATTGATTCCTGATGTCCAATGCAGGAATACCCGGTATGCCCAATTTTTCTTGCAGCAAAACGCCAGAACCAGGGACAAGATAATCCGAGCTTAGCGTCGCGAAGACGATGAAATCGATGTCGCTTGCCTGGAGTTTCGCGTTGCTGAGTGCCATTTTTGCAGCCTCGTAAGCCAGTCCCGAGGTGCCGACTTCGCTATCAACAAATCGCCGTTCGACAATTCCCGCCCGTTCTCTTATCCACGAATCAGTGGTATCCATCAGTTTTTCCAGGTCAAAATTCGTGACAACTTTGTCAGGGACGTACATTCCAGTTCCAGTAATCCTCGATCGAAGCATTATTTCCTCCCGGTTAATGTTGGAGTTGATTTTGTTTTTACAATATAGCAACTTACAGAAATAAAGTCAAGATGAAATTTTTACTGTTAGCAAAAGATCACTTACAGGTGGAAAATAAACCTGGTTTCTGCCAGAAACCAGGTTTATACACCAAAGACTGAGGTCTTACTACTGTTATCAGATGTCGTGCTTCAAGTCAAAAAATTATTTGATTACGTTCTTAATAATTCACTGCTATTATGATTCTGCAACTTTTGTAATTTTCTATCGTTAAAGCATTAAAATTAAAAACAGCAATCGAACAAGAAATAATTAATTTTTTGCCACAGGTTTCCTGTCGATAATGTGTTTAATATGCAAGAATAGCATAAAATTCTTATGTGAAAATTCACCTCAACTGAAAAGTAGGATGAAACCTTTATGAAAATCACCATCGAAAATCTTAACAAAGTCTATAAAAATGGCAATCAAGCTTTGAAAGAAATTAATTTGAACATCGAAAGTGGGATGTTCGGTTTGCTGGGTCCTAACGGCGCTGGCAAAACAACGCTGATGCGAATCTTAGTGACTTTGATGAAGCCTTCTACTGGCAATGTCACTGTCGATAATTTTGATTTGCAAAAAGATCGGCGCGCCATTCGCTCGATGTTGGGATATCTGCCGCAGGATTTCCGCTTTTTCACCAAGCTCCGAACCTGGGAATTTCTGGATTATGTTGCAAGCCTCGCTGGTCTAACCGATGGAAAAATCCGAAAAAAAGCAGTCGATGAAATGCTGGAACGTGTCGAGGGATCGCATGGCGAACAAGCTTTCCGGGGGCATGAAGCGACGACTGGGAATTGCGCAGGCATTGATCGGCGATCCCAAAATCGTTGTAGTGGATGAACCCACCACCGGGCTCGATCCTGAGGAACGGATTCGATTCAGGAATTTGCTGGCAGAAATGAGCCAAAAAGATATCATCATTATTCTATCAACGCACATTGTCGGAGATATTTCCAGCACCTGCAATAATATGGCGTTGTTGAATAACGGAGAACTCGTTTTCAACCAATCCCCGGATAAGCTCGTCGCCGTTGAATAACGGAGAACTCGTTTTCAACCAATCCCCGGATAAGCTCGTCGCCAAAGCCAAAGGACACACCTGGATCATCGAAGCCCTGGATAGCGAGCTGGATCGTATCAAAGAAAAATACCCTGTTATTGCGACTGTCCCTGCGGAAAATGGATGGGAAGTTCAGGTTGTCGCGGATAAGCTGGAAGAGTTTCCCGGCAAAAGCATTGATCCCAACCTGGAGCATGCTTATGTTTATTTCATGGAATATGAAATAGGTCAGGCATGGAACGGGGATATTGAATGAGCAAGTTAATCGAAACAGAAGTGAAGCTATGAATTTCTAAGTTCTGAAAAAAATAACCAATATAAGGTGAAACAAAATGCTATCGCTATATAAAATTTGGACGGTCGCTCGCTACGAAATAAAAACTTTACTGCGAAGCTGGTTCTTTCGAATCTTCGCGGGACTGGCAATTGTGATTCTTGTATTCATGAATGTGCCTTTTTTCGCGCTAAAAGGCAACACCCCATGGCTCTTTCGCGGCATCTCAGCTTCAATCCCATACATGAATATCTTGCTGCTAAACGTTGCCCAGGCAATCATCGCCGTATTCCTGGCATCCGACTTTTTAAAGCGGGATAAAAAATTAGACACCACCGAAGTCGTTTATATGCGGTCGATGACCAATGCCGATTATGTGCTGGGAAAATTCTCAGGAATACTCATCGTTTTCCTGGGACTCAATTTGCTCGTTTTGATCGTTGCTGTTGTATTCAATGTGTTCTTTAGTGATGTTTCGTTTGTTTTCCCTGCCTACATGCTCTACCCCTTGTTGATCAGCATCCCGACATTGGTATTTATTTTTGGTCTGTCCTTTTTCATGATGGTTACGATACGAAATCAAGCTGTCACATTCATCGTTTTATTAGGGTACATCGCAGTAACGCTTTTTTTCCTGAGCAAAAAGCTGCATTACCTCTTTGACTATATGACGTTCAATGTGCCGCTCATGTATTCTGACTTTGTTGGTTTTGCCAACCTTCCGACAATTTTGGTTCATCGCGGAATTTACCTGTTTCTTGGACTGGGTTTTATTTTTGCGACGATTCTTCTGATCAAAAGACTGCCTCAATCCAAAGCGATGACACGTATCTCAATGATCTTTGCTATTTTATTTCTTGGGATCGCTTTTGTCCTGGGAGGAATTTACTTGAACAGGCTTGCAGCAGCAAAAGATTTGCGACACCGCATGGTCGATCTCAATAAAAAATATCAATCAGCTCCCAGGGTAACCCCGCTTGATTGGGATTTGAATTTGAATCACATCGGCGAACAAATCGATGTCACCGCAAAGCTACGCTTTGAAAATAATACCGCTGAGTCCATTGACAACTATGTTTTCAGTCTGAACCCGAGTTTAATAATAAAAGAAATCACCTCGAATGGCGCTCAAGTTAGTTTCAATCGCGAAGTACAAATCATTTCCGTTTCGCCAGCGAAATCCTTATCGCCACAAGCCATGGATTCAATTGCAATCCGCTATGCTGGAAAAATCGATGAACAAGCTTGCTATCTGGATATTGATGACACAGACAGAAACCAGGTTTTTCGACTCTGGCTCTATAACGTTGCCAAGCGTTTTGCTTTTATCGAACCTGACTTTGTTCTCCTCACTCCGGAAGTGATGTGGTACCCCGTGGCTGGCATTCCTTACGGCGCCGCATATCCTGAGCTTGCGAAAAAAGATTTTTGGAATTTTTCATTCACTGTCAGTACCAACAAAAATTTAACTGCAATTTCCCAGGGCAAGAAGACCGAAGCTCAGCCCGGGCAATACGTTTTCAAACCAGAAACTCCGCTGTCCCAGCTTTCCCTTGTGATCGGCAACTATGAAACCCGCTCGGTTCAGGTTGACAGCATCGAATACAATCTGATCAACTTAAAAAGTCATCGTTATTATTCTTCATTTTTCACTGAAATTGGAGATACTCTCAAGGCGTTGATTCGAGATGCGAAACAAACTCTTGAAGGCAAGCTTGGCGTGGATTATCCTTATCCAAGATTTTCCTTGGTCGAAGTTCCGATCCAATTTTTTAGCTACCCCCGAATTTGGACGACCAGTCAGGAAACCGTGCAGCCCGAAATGATATTAATCTCTGAAAATGGCGTGCTGATCGATCGTGCGGATTTCAGTCGCATGAAGCGCTGGCAGGATCGACGC
>JALOPY010000412.1 GCA_025453735.1 bacterium
TCGTGGAGAATAAACAGGATGAAAGCGCCGAATAAAAATAAGGGGACTGCTTCCTTTAAGAACCATACGGTGCGATAATAAGTTTTTTGCAGCAGCAGTTTTACGTCAGGAATCCGAATTGGTGGAATTTCCATCATAAAGTCAATTTTTTTTTCTTCTGGGATAATTCGATTCAAAATTAATCCTGCCAGAAGCTCAACGATGAGCAAGACAAAAATGACAATAGCAAAAGATGTGATGGGCTGCAATGCGAGTACAGCAATAATCACGCTCATTTGGCTGGAGCAGGGAATCGCCAGCCCGATCAGAAAAATGGCGATATATTTCTCTTTTTTAGATTCTAAAATTTTTGTTGATAGGGTTGCCATTGTTTTACAGCCAAAGCCGAGGACAATCGGCAAAATGGATTTTCCGGTTAGCCCTAATTTTTTAAATAGTCGATTCGTTAATATGATCAAGTTGGTTAAGTAACCAATGTCTTCAAGCAGATTCAGAACCAGGAAGAACAGCGTAATAATTGGAAGCACGGTTCCAATCGCATTGAATAAGCCTGTTGTTAAAAGCCCATAGTCGCCTATTAAAAACCGCTTAAGAAATGGCCATTCAATTATCGAATCAAGATAATTAACAATAGGGCCGAATATGGCGCCGTCCAATTTGTTCACCAAAAATATCGCGCCAAATTTTCCGACCAATAAATAAGTAAAAAAAACCACGATGAAAACAATAAACCAGCCATAAACACGATGACGTGACAGTTCACCGAACCTTTGGATGCCAAATTTTGAAAATTCACCTTTGATCGTTATTGTCTTTTCAATGATATTTTTAACCCAGTTGTTCTGACGATTGAGGATCGCAATGGGCAGGTTTATTTCATGGGTATCCAGAAAATTATTGCGATGAGCGGCTGCTTTTTCAGCAATCGCTTGACCGTAATTCTCCTCGATCCATCGGAGCGCAAACGGATCTTCTAACGCGATAAGGGTAATTATCGGACGAGGCGGCTGGTTTTTCACTGGAAACAAATTCAACATTTCTAAATAAAATCGCTCGACGAGGGAAGCGTATTTTAATGTTGATCTCGGCGGCGACAATTTTCGTATGTTTTTTTTTATGCCATCCAATCCCTTACCTTCTGTTGCAATCGTTTCAACAACAGGTATCGATAACAGCTCTGAGAGCACACGCGAATTGACCCTGATTCCTTGTTTCACGGTTTCATCGATCATATTGAGGACGATGATCATGGGAATTTGTAATTCCAATAACTGCGCAGTCAGCAAGAGGGAACGCTCCAGATTTGAAGCTTCCACAACCTGAATGATAATTTCCGGGTGATGGTTGATGATGATATCACGGGTTATTTGTCCCTCTTCGGACGGGTGATCCAGACGAAGAATTCCCGGAGAATCAATCAGCTCAAACTCCCGTCCAAAAAGCCGAATGGCATCGATGTTGAGCTCAACGGTTGTGAAAGGATAGTTCGCGGTTATCGCGTATTTTCGTGAGAGCCGGTTGAAGACCGATGTCTTCCCGACATTCGGACTTCCGACTAATAATATCACATTTTTATGATAATCAATCGATTTTTCCTGATGCAGCACTTGAGACTGCCTGGATTGCTGGCTGTTGTCCTTCATTGTTTTTGGCAGGTGTTGCATAAGCCGAAAATTTCCAATTTATGTGAATAAATTATGAAGCGATGCGTCTTGGCGATCTGGTATGTATTGCTTTCAATGACCTTGTTATGAAATTCAATGATTTTTCCGCATGATGTACATATCATGTGATCGTGGTGTTCCAATTTCTGATCAGCAATTTCAAACCAGCCTTTTTTTTCTCCAAAAGTTTGCTCAGTCAGGACGCCGCTTGCAACGAGCAGTTTTACTGTTCGATATATCGTGGCGATTCCAATCCCACGATCAATTTTGCTGATTTCCTGATAAATATTATCGACTGTGAAATGTCCCTGAATTTGCAAAATATGCTCAAAAATCAGATCTCTTCTTTTAGAAGATTTCAACTGATTTTCTTGAATGTAGCTGTCATAACGAACCTTTGATTGAGACGCCATACCCGATCACCATTTTTAATTTTGATAATAATTATCATTATTAATATACTGATTGAATAATTAATTTGCAAGTCAATTTTTTCTTGATAAAAAAAAATTAAAAATCTTAAATTTTCTATTGACATTTACAATTAAAATTTATATATATATGGTTAGCTTGCCTTCCTAACTAACCAGAAAATTGTTGAGATTTATTGATAAGAGTTTTTACAAATTTTTAGATGAAATAATGCTTGATAAGCCTATGATAAAGGGCGATTCTAATTTTACCAGGATAAGTTATTCCCTATTTGCTTCACTGCTATTTTTGCTTGTATCCTTTCTTTATTTTATTAAAGAGCCTCACATTTCGACTTTAGATAATACATTTATTCAGACAAAACTTCAATTCATTAAGCGAGGAGATATTTAGTATGAGAAAATTAATTCTTATCATCTCCATTATGTTACTCCTGACCATCAATGTTTTGTTTGGTGGAGTTACCGGAAAAATTGCCGGTGTAATCACTGACGTGGAGAACGGTCAGCCGCTTGCCGGAGCGAATATCGTCGTAGAAGGAACTACGATGGGAGCGGCTGCTGGCGTCAATGGTTACTACGTCATTCTCAACGTTCCACCGGGAACGTACACATTAAAATCAACTATGATGGGTTACACAACTGTTACAGTTACAAATGTTCGTGTAAGTATCGATCTCACAACAACGGTTGATTTTAAATTGCAGCCCCAGGTGATCATGGGGGAGGAAGTTCAGGTTGTCGCGGAACGTCCGGTCGTGCAAAAGGATATTTCAGCCAGCCAGGCAAACTACAATGCCAAAGACATCCAGTCGCTTCCCGTTGTCAGTGTCGCAAGCGTGGTGGGATTGGAGGCAGGCGTGCAAGGTTTATCGATCCGAGGCGGCAGTGTCGATCAAACTGCATTTTTGGTAAATGGTTTTACCATGCGCGATGAGCGGAATAACCAGCCGTACACTGCCATAAGTTACACTTCGATCGATGAGATTCAAATCCAAACTGGTGGCTTCAATGCAGAATACGGCAATATTCGTGCGGGGTTGATCAACGTTGCGACCAAAGAAGGGAAGCGGGATAGCTATCATTTCGGCATGATTACCCGATATAGTCCGCCGACAAAAAAACATTTTGGTCATTCCCCATCTTCACCGGAATCGTATTGGATTCGTCCTTACGTCGATAATGAAGTTTGTTGGACAGGAACCAAGACTGGCGCCTGGGATGATTACACCCGGAAACAATTTGTAGAATTCGAAGGTTGGAACGCGGTCTCGGAAAAAACGCTCAAGGATGATGATCCCACGAATGACCTGACACCGGCAGCCGCGCAACAGCTTTTCTTATGGGAACATCGGCGCGACCTGGATATTAGCAAACCGGATTATGATGTTGACATGAGCTTTGGCGGTCCTGTTCCGTTTATCAGTGAACAACTCGGTAACCTGCGTTTTTTTGCATCTTACAGAAATGCCAGGAATATGTATATTGTTCCCCTGTCCCGAGATAGCTATCGTGACTATAACGGACAATTAAAAATCACCGCGGATGTGGGAGAAGGAATGAAGTTGATGATTGACGGACTGCTGGGACAACAAGCGGGTACGAATAACAATAACTCGGGTGATCCGGGTATCTTTAGTGATTCCTGGGGCATCGCCGATGCTTTGAGTAATGGCCCCAAGTATATTGATGGAAGAATGTATGGCACAGATTATTGGTGTCCTTCGACAATCCAACGAATGAGCCTGGGAGCCAAATTTACTCACGTTATCAATCCGAAAACCTTCTATGAAGT
>JALOPY010000017.1 GCA_025453735.1 bacterium
AGCAATTTGGTTGAATCTGGTTGCATAACTTTTATCCTTTATTAAGTAACACCGAATAGTATAAATACTATTTGAAATATAAAAAGTTCTTAATAAAAAAGGATACTTCTATAATTTGAGATCAATGAGGCAGGCGTTTCGTTGGGAACTTTGTCAATCAACAATCGTTTCTCCATACTATTGTAAACTTATGAAAAACCGGATTAAGAGTTGTTCAGGTGAATAGGAATAAAATTCAATGACTAAGTCATCAATTGCCAATAAAAATCAATTTGTGATCGACCTTCGAAGTTTAACGAAGTCCTATCGAGAAGGTTTGATTGAAACGACGGTTCTAAATGAAGTGAATATTCAAATCTATCGTTCTGAACTGATCATCCTGTTGGGACGAAGCGGCTCAGGGAAATCGACACTGTTGAATCTCATCAGCGGAATCGATCTGCCAACATCCGGCGACGTGATCATCGAAAATAAAAATCTGACAAAATTTTCAGAGCAAGAGCGCACGTTATTTCGACGGAAAAATATCGGTTTCATCTTCCAGTTTTTTAATTTGATCTCAACGTTAACCGTCAAAGAAAACCTGATGCTGCCGCTCGAGCTCAATGGCACTGAAGGTAAATTGGCGCACGATTTAGCCGCAACAATGTTGCAGGATGTTGGACTGCAAAAAAAAGCTGGAAGTTACCCGGATCGCCTTTCCGGAGGGGAGCAACAACGAGTTGCCATTGCCCGGGCGCTGATTCACAGCCCTTCGATTATCCTGGCTGATGAACCAACCGGCAATCTGGATTACGAGACAGGGACACAAATCATTCAACTTCTGGACCGGCTGGTTCGACAAAATAATAAAACAATGATAATGGCGACTCACAGCCGTGAAATTATCGGAATGGCTGACCGGATTTTCTCCATAAAAGATGGAAAGCTAATTGAATGTCCACCCAATGAAGCCTGCTGAGTTTAATTATCGCTTTAGATTTTTATACAAAATTTTATGAATATTTTAAATAATACTCTTTTAAAACGTTCAAGCTTTCGATATTTTATTCGTCACAAATGGCAGATTGGTTTATCCATTATCGGAATCGTAATGGGCGTTGCAGTGGTCGTCTCGGTCGACCTGGCAAACCAGGGCGCCCGCAGCGCGTTTGAGCTGTCCCTGGAAGGCATTGCCGGAAAAGCAACCCATCACATTGTCGGGGGACCTGCCGGGATTCCGGATTCAGTTTATCGTTCGCTGCGAATCGATTCCGGTTTCAGGCAGTCAGCTCCGGTGATCGAAAAATATATTTCAACAAATATAAATACGCCACAAACGATGTTACTGCTTGGTATCGATCCGTTTGCGGAACGACTATTTCGCCCCTACCTGGCAAATATTTTCAATCGCACGGCTGGAAATCTCGCTGATTTTTTTACCCAGCCAGGTTCTGCCTTAATCTCAAAACCAATGATGGACAGATTGGATGGATCTATCAAAGACTCGCTTCTCATTAGAAATGGCCGAATTTTACGGCAAGTTAGGATAATCGGAACAATCGAACCTCAGGACGAGCGAAGCCGGCGTGCCATGGAAAATTTGATTATTACCGATATTTCCACTGCTCAGGAATTGCTGGACATGAACGGTCATTTGAGCCGAATCGATCTCATCATAGATAATAATCCTGCCGGAGCAGAAAATCTCGAAAAAATTAAATCAATGCTTCCTTCTGGGATTCGAATTGCGCGTTCGGAAATGCGCTCGCGCACCGCGGCGCAAATGGTCAGCGCCTTCAATTTAAATTTAACTGCGCTCAGCCTGCTTGCATTGATTGTAGGCATGTTTCTGATTTACAACACAATGACGTTTTCTGTGGTTCAACGCCGTTCCTATATCGGATTAATCCGATCGATTGGGGTCACCCGGCATGAAATTTTCAGATTGATTTTGAATGAAGCTTTAATGTTGGGAGTCATCGGAACTATGCTCGGAATCATCACAGGAATCGTACTGGGAAAAGGCATGATTCGGCTGGTCACACAATCGATTAACGATCTCTATTTCGTGCTTTCGGTAAATTCACTCGAGATTTCTGTCGTTAGCCTGGTTAAAGGGTTTGCCATCGGGATCGGCGCCACGCTGATTGCCGCGTTCAAACCCGCACGAGAAGCAACTGATTCTCCGCCCCGCGTCGTGCTCAGCCGCTCCATCCAGGAGACGGATTTAAAGGAAAAGATACCGCAGCTTTCATTATATGGGATCATCTTGACTATCATCGGTATTGTGGTTCTCTGGCTGCCGGGATATAAAATTATGGTAAGCTATGCCGGCATTGTCCCGCTGGTTTTGGGGCTGGCGTTGTTAACGCCGCTCGTCATCTTCAGCCTCGTCCGAATGATTAATCCTGTTGCCGGAAAGCTTTTCGGAATACTGGGAAGAATGTCCACACGGGGAGTGGTCACTCAGATCAGTCGGACTGCTGTCGCAATCGCCGCGCTGAGCATTGCCGTTGCAACAACGATTGGCGTGGGCACGATGATTGGCAGTTTTCGAAATACGGTCGTAAATTGGCTGGAAAATATTCTTTCGGCTGATATTTACATTGCCGCTCCCCGGCTGATTGCGACGCAGGCGTATGGTGATCTTGATCCATCTTTTGCCGACCGGATTGCACAATTGCCCCAGGTGCAGTATGTGAATTACTATCGAGAAAATCAGATTGAAACAGAAGCGGGCAAGGTCATTTTGTTCACAGCAAAGATCGGGGAACATCGTTACCATAATTTTTCGTTCAAATCAGGCAATCCCAAACAAATCTGGCAAGCTTATCAAACGGCTGAAGCAGCCATTGTTTCGGAACCGTATGCCTATCGGAACAAAATAAAAATCGGGGATTCTATCGCGCTTCCGACAGATAAAGGCAAACGAAAATTCAATATCGCAGGGATCTATTACGATTACGGCACCGACGTCGGGCTGGTGTCGATTGCCCATCACACGTATCGAAAATACTGGAATGATGACAAGCTTTCCGGAATTCTTGTTTATGCCTATCAAGGCACGGACATCGACCGACTTATGGGATCCATCCGCCAGATGACCAGCCCCGATGAAGAGGTCATCATTCAATCGAATAAATCTTTATTAAATGTCTCAATCGATGTGTTCGACCGCACCTTTTTGATCACCAAAGTATTGCAGACACTGGCGATTTTTGTGGCATTCGTCGGTGTGCTGAGCGCGTTGATGGCAATTCAATTGGAACGCAATCGTGAATTCGGCGTTCTGCGAGCCACTGGCTTGACGCCCGGGCAGCTCTGGAAATTGGTGATTCTGCAAACCGGAATTATGGGACTTATTTCAGGCGTGTTTGCTTTGCCCATTGGCAATATTTTGGCGTTAGTTTTGATCAGGGTGATCAATGAGCGCTCTTTTGGATGGACAATTCATTTTGAATTTATGCCACATCTGTTTTTGCAGGCGATTGCCCTGGCGATTTTTGCAGCTATTCTGGCAGGTATCTATCCTGCCTATAAAATGGCTCGAACATCTCCGGCGCTGGCGCTGCGTGAGGAATAACTTAATTTTGAAAACAACTTCATCACTAAAATGAAAATTCGAATATTAATTATTTTTATACTGTTCCTTTTGCTATCAGGATCGCTGTATCTTCTTGTCAAGAAAAACGACACGCGGGAGATTAAAAGCACGATTACCATAGCTGACGCGATGGCAAACCGCAGTTCAGAAGGATTCGAACGTGCAATTGAAAAGCGGGAATTCCGCTTTCCGCACGATCATGGTCCTCATCCTGAATTTCAAACCGAATGGTGGTATTTCACAGGCAATCTTGAAACAGATGAAGCAAGGCACTTTGGATTTCAATTCACGCTGTTCCGCAATGCAATTTCGGCTGATTCTATTCGACGGACCTCAATTTGGGCAACAAGCCAAATTTACATGGGACATTTTGCCCTGACCGATGTGGCGAATAAAAAATTCTATGCGTTCGAACGTTTCAGCCGCGGAGCTGCGGAACTGGCTGGCGCGCAATCATTATCAGTTCGTATCTGGCTGGAAGATTGGAGTATCCAAGCGATTTCTTCCACTTCTGATGAAGCATTTCCTGCAATTCGAATTCGGGCGAAAGAGAACGACATTTCTATCGATTTGAATGTCGCAACCGCCAAACCCGTGGTATTGCATGGCGACAATGGCTTAAGCCGCAAGGGACCGGAAGTTGGGAATGCATCTTACTACTATTCGCTCACCCGATTAGCAGCAGAGGGAGAAATCCAGATCAACAATGATCGTTTCAAGGTCAACGGACATGCCTGGCTGGATCGGGAGTGGAGCACCAGTGCACTCGGCAACGAACAAGTCGGCTGGGATTGGTTTTCCCTGCAATTGGAAGACGGTAGGGAAATTATGTATTACCAAATTCGGAAGAAAAATGGCGAGCCAGATATTTTCAGCAGTGGCACTGTTGTCCGTCAGGATGGCTCAAGTCATCATCTCAAATTGAGCGATGTGTCACTCCAGGTACTAAATTATTGGAAAAGCCCATCAGGAGCGACATATCCTGCTGAATGGCAGCTCCAAATTCCACAAGAAAAACTTATACTAAAAATCACTCCGTTCATTCCCAATCAGGAGCTCGATCTTTCAATTCGATATTGGGAAGGAGCAGTGAAGGTGAGCGGCATTTCCGATGATAAACATGTATCAGGCTCCGCCTATGTGGAACTGACTGGCTATGCTGATTCTAAAAAATAAAATACCAGTAAAATCCTTGACATACATTTTTGACATTTAAACGATGAGAATTAATATGAACGATCCAATCAAACCCATCGACTTCGCCGCGATTCAAATCGAAGGCGATCTTGCCTTACGCGCGAATCAAAATTTCAATCGATTGGAAGAGCACAAATATCAGCCGGATTATATTTTTGCGCCAAAGAATACGCCCTGGCCTGGTGACACAGAGGGGAGAACGATTCTTGCATTGGCGTCGTTAGCCCAGGCAATTCATCGGAATCCAAAATATCTGTCAGAGATAATCGCTCGAATTCCAGCGCACATCAATGAATTGGGCTACTTCGGCGAATTATTGCCTGATGGAATTATCAATGAGCACCAGCTTGCTGGAAATAGCTGGGTCTTGAGGGGACTGTTGGAATTTTTCAACTGGACCAAAGACAACCAAGCCTATCAAATGGCTCACACAATGGTAGAAAATTATGTCATTTCCACACGGGGAAAATTTAGAAATTATCCAACAGACCCTGAATTGAGGGAAGGCGGCGCCGAAGCCGGAAGCATCATCAGCGGCGTTTTCAATAATTGGCAGCTCTCGACTGACGTCTGTGCGTATTTCATTTTTCTCGATGGCGCCACTCATGCCTATCAGCTTTTTCCTTCGGTAGAATTGAAACAGGTTATTGAGGAAGTCATTGAAACGATAGTTGGAATTGATTTTTTAAAAATTAAAGCTCAAACCCATTCCACCCTATCGGGAGTTCGAGGCATTATTCGGTATTACGAAATTTCACAACAAAAATCATTGTTGACCCTGGCAGAGCGAATTTATCGTTTATATCGTGAAGAAGCGATCACCGAGAATTACGCAAACTATAATTGGTTTCAACGACCCGAATGGACCGAGCCATGCGCCATGATCGATTCTTTTATCGTTGCCGTATGGCTCTGGAAGTTCACTCATAATCCTCGTTATTTAGAAGACGCGCATCATATTTACTTCAATGCGATCGCTCATAGCCAGCGCTCCAATGGCGGATTTGGTTGTGACACCTGCGCGGGCGCTGCAGATCCTTTTTTAAATTTTTCAAATTATGAAGCGCATTGGTGCTGCACCATGCGCGGCGGAGAATTTTTTGCACGGATGATTGAATCAATTTATTTTATCGCTGAGGAAAAGATTGTGTTGCCATTTTACTTTGATAATACAGCAAAATTCCAATTCGGAGATCAGGCTTTCGTTCTCCGGCAGAAAACAGGTTATCCAATTGAAGGCAAGGTAGAAATCGAGGTCATGCAAAGCTCAGGCTCAAGACCGATGACGCTGCAATTTTTCAATCCATCGTGGATCAAGAATCCGCACATACTTTTTAATGATAGCACTATTCCCTTTATTGAAAAAAATAATTTTATCGAGCTGCAACTGGATTTGAAGGAAGGAGACAGGATCGATCTTAGTTTCGATCTCGTTTTCCAGATCCAAAATACCATAAATCACAATAGCATAAAAGATTATTTCTCTTTCAGGCACGGACCATTAATTCTTGGTTCGGACCAGAAAAATGAAATCGAAATTGTCAGCAAAGCTAAGATCCACTCTTTAGAGCGAGCTCATTATCGCTCAAATAACAACGACATTATTCTTGCGCCGATTCTTGATGTCAGAGACATTGCCGAGAAGGATATTCATGCGTATCGAAAACAGATTCTATTTAAAAGCCGTTGATTTGTTTAGCGATTGGGATCGATCCATCGTTCCCAATCGGGATCATTCAATTCGCCGCGCGCGGTGGAATTGACCAGTTCAAAATCACCAAAGCCCTGTTTATCCACGAAGTAGAAATTCACGCCGCCCTGGACTGAATAATATTTCCAGATGTGATGCGCTTTGGCTTCCATGCTCATCGGGATCCGCTCGATTTCATCCGGAACGCCATAGATCAACAATACTCTGCCACGGTCACTCTTATACCCTTTTTTAAATCCAGTGAACTCTTTATTTGCAGTGTTCATTAATTTCAAATAATTGTCACGGAATTCGTTTTGTGGGGTCTCAGGCGAAGTATCCCGTTTTTTCCAGAATTCCAGAAGGAAAGCTTGCTTGCCTTGCGTGTCAAGTGTTTTATAAATCTTTTTCTCATCGCTGGTTGAGATGTACTGGGTCGCATCGAATTCTTCATCTATCGAAGCTGCATCCATATTCGAATAAATTCGTTCCAGCGAAGCTTTCAATTTGTCAGCAGCCAATTTTTGAGATGCGCTATCTGACATGGCTAAATCGCCTTCCCTGAATATAAAAAATTTCTTCTGTCGCGAAACTGATTCTCCGTTGGTTAAATCTTTAACATCGATTTCCAAAAAGTATGTCCCGGATCGAAAAGAAATGATATTCATGCCACTGACCTCAACTGCGGATTCGCCAGGCTTGTTTCGAATTTTGACCGGGAATTCTCGAACTGCCTGCAAATCGCCATCTAAAATTCGGTACTGGACAGAGTAGCTGCCCGTGTCAGGATCAGCTTCCTGGGTGAGATTGTAGATTTCAGTGTAAAACATCAGCATGGGCAAACCCGTGCCATAAAATTGATCAGGATTCGGAATGATGTTGTAACCATTTTTGAAAAAACGGGTTTTTTCCTGACTGGGTTTAATTTGCGTCGCCAATTCGATGTCACTGAGTGCGATTTTATTTTCCGCAAAGGGAGTAATCGAAACCAGGCGTTCTCGCTGTTTTTCAATTTGCGCGGTATGATCTCGAAGAGTTAATTTCAGCAGATAATCTCCTGGCTTCACAGCAAAATATCCCATTCCAAATAATTTCTGCCCTGGTGTAATCTGTGATAGGCTATCGACAAAATCTAAATTCTGCCATTGGTCTGAAGCAAGCAGGGTATCGTTCGCAAAAATTTCTGCGGTGAGGCTGAATTCAGCTCGCCAGCGATTTTCATCGGGAACGAATTTCAAGTAATTCCGAAATAACGAGTAATAAATTTCCACTAATACAAAATCATCCTGAGCGCGAAACAGACCGACATCAAATCCAAAATTGAATTGCTCTGGAGCCATCGTTGTCTCTTCAGCCGTTTGTGCGTGGATTGCAAAATAATGACCGGAAATGGTTACCATGAGAATCAGGCAAATTAAAAATATTTTGTATCGGACCATCACATTTTCTCCTTAAAAAAACGCGATTATTCTAACTTTACTGAGACTACTTTTGAAACTCCGCTCTCCTGCATGGTAATTCCAAACAGACAATCCGCAGATTTCATGGTCAGTTTATTATGCGTCACCATGATAAATTGGGTTGAGAGCGAAAATTGCTTGATCGTGTTGATAAATCGATTTACATTATTGTCGTCGAGTGGCGCGTCAACCTCATCCAGAATGCATATTGGGCTGGGCTTGACAAGGTAAATTGCAAACAACAGCGAGATCGCGGTTAATGATTTTTCCCCACCTGACAGGAGAGTCAGAGACTCAATCCGTTTTCCTTTCGGATTGGCTTTGATCTCGATCGCGGATTCTAACGGATCCTCATCCGGAACGATCAGCAAATCAGCATCACCCTCAGGGAAAAAATTCTGAAACACTTTTATAAAGTTGCCTCGGATTTCCTGAAAGAGATTGTCAAATTTTTCCTGGGCGGTTTTGTTCAATTGGTTGATAGTATCTTTTAAATTTTGTTCGGCTGAAATCAGGTCTTCATGCTGCTTTTCCAAAAAATCGAGACGAGTTTTCTCCTGTTCATATTCCTTCAACGCAAGCAGATTAACCGGTCCCAGGCTTTTTATCTTTTGCCGTAAATCATCAATTGTTGTTTCATCTGCGGCGATATCGAAATTTGGATCGATTGGCGTTTGCTGTAATTCCAGGTCATACTCCTCTAAAATGCGGCGATACAGATTATCGCCAAGAATACGCAGCTCTGATTTTCTCAGCTCGATCTCGTGAAGCAATTCCGAGTTTGATTCTCGCTCTCGGCGTAATTGACTGACGATTTTCATTTTTTCGTCAATAGCATCGCGCAGCGTTTTTTCCTTAAGCTCCAGCTCATTGGTTTTTGCCTCCGAAGTCTCTTTTAGCGAATAATCATTGGAGAGAAGCTCTGACAACTCTTCCATTCTCACTTCGATTTGGGATTTTTGATCCTCGAATTTGAACAATTCCTGGTCACGATTTTTTATGGCTGCTTCGGTTTCGTCGATTGACTTTCTTGTCTGTTCCAATTCACGAACCAGATTTCGCTCGTTCCCGGTTAATTCAACTAATTTCAAATTCAACTGATTGACTTTTGCAGCCTGATCGTTGCGATCCTGGTCTTGTGTGTCAATTCGTTCTTGATGCCCGGTTATCTGTTCATTAATATTCTCATACGCTGCTGAAGTTTCGTGCAGATCTTTTTCAATTTCCTGTTTTTGGACTGAATTGGTTTCATACTGCTGATTCAATCGCGCGAGTTCTGCGGTAATGGAATTGATTCGCTCTTGCTGCTGCGTGATGCGATACTCAAGCTGGGAAATTTGCAGCCTCGCCTGGGATAATTGTTCCCGGGAGTTCTTTAGTTGCTGTGCAACATCCAATTTTGACCGGATATTTTCTGCCCGCTGAGATTCAAGGGATTTCAATCGCTTTTCATGGTTCGATATTTCATCGTTGAGATGGGCTGCATCAGCTTTCAATTGTTGCAGCTTGCCCTGTCTTCCGACCAGGCTTTCGGATGCGGCGCTTTTCCGTCCTCCTTTTATTCCACCCCAATCGAAAAGAATCTCGCCTGCCAGCGTGATTAGATGGACAGCGTGATTTGCGAATTTTTCGGCCAATCCTCTTGCGGTTTTAAAATCTTCAACCAGCAAATAGGAGCCTAACAACAATTTCACTGCCGGCAGAAAATCAGGATCGCATGTGACCAGCTCATCCGCCCACCCAATGACGCCGCGCTCATTTTTCACATCAAGGCTTTTGGACTTCGGAGCGATATTTTGGATCGGAATAAAAGTGACAATACCCTGCTGATTGTCTTCTAAATTTTTGACGCCCACATACGCGGTCGCATTATCCTTGACAAATAGATAGCCAGCCATTTCGCCCAATGCTGATTCAATGGCAGCCCGGTAGCTATCAGCAACAGAAATGGCATCTGCCAGAGTCGCTTTAAAGCCCTGACCTGATCCATAATTCAGCATGAGATGCTTGACGCCATCAGGATAGTCCGCGTAGCTTTCCAGCAGGTCTTTTAGGAAAACTGCTTGCTGGTGCAGCGCGTCAGCCTGATTCGTCTTCTTTAAAATATCATCTTTTGCTTGTCCGATCTCCTGATCCAGTTGTTCCGAAGCCAATTCCAATTCAGCTTGCGTTTCTGCCAGATTATCGAATTGCAGTTGCAGGGTCTCCTCGTTTTTTTTAAGCGGGACGAGTTGTTTCGAATCGTCCTCATTTCTTTTGTGTAAGGATTCATTCTCATCCGCGATGCTGCCGCGATTTTTATCGATGTACTCCAATTGAGAATTCAATCGCTCCAGGGTCCGCTGCTTTTCAGAGATCGATTGCATCTGCTCGATAGCATTTTTCTCGATCTCTCGAGACTCGATTCTTGTTTTTGCCAGTGATTTTTCTAACGCATCGAAAGTTGCTTTTTCCTGTTGATACTGAAGCTGAATGGTTTCGATTTGATTGGATATGCCGTCTCGCTCTTGCTGCAGTTTGACTGAACGATTTTTGTGGGTGATAATCTGCTGTTTGAATTGTTCAACCTCTGTTTGAATCCTGATTTTGTTATCAGCCAGGGATTTCAGCCGTTCGCGACTTAGCAGGATTTCTTCCTCGCCCTTGTGGATAGTATTAACAAGCTGGTTGAGTTGAATTTGCGCGTCACGAAGCTGCTGTTCCAAATCGACCAGGTTAGCCTGAAAAGATTCCACCTCGGCTTCTTTGAATGAGACTTGCGAGGTTTGACTCTCACGCTTTTGAGTCAACTCTTCATGCTTGCTATTTAGCGGGATGAGTTCTTCAAAAATTTTGCTGTAATTATGTGTTGCCAGCCGTATTTCCAGGTCTTGCAGGCTTTTTGATAATTCCTGATAGCGGCGGGCGCGACTGACCTGGCGCTGCAATGAATTCACTTTGCTTCTGACTTCACCGATAATATCTGCCAGGCGGATCATATCCTGCTCCGTGGCATCGAGCTTGCGAATAGTCAATTTGCGTCGCTGCTTATATTTTGTAATTCCGACTGCTTCTTCAAATATTCGCCTGCGGTCTTCTGGCTTGCCATTCAAGATCGATTCGACCATGCTCAACTCGATCACCGAATACGCGTCTGGCGTCAACCCGGTGTCCATGAGCAGATCATTTATGTCTTTTAATCGGCAGGGATTGTTATTTAAAAGGTATTGACTCTCTCCAGACCTGAACAAGCGACGGGTAATAACGACTTCGGAATATTCGACGGGCAGAATGTTTTGGGTATTTTGAATAACCAGCGACACTTCTGCCATTCCCAACGGTTTTTGACTCTTCGAGCCATTGAAGATAACGTTCTCCATTCGGTCGCTTCGCAGGATGCCGGCTTTTTGTTCGCCCAAAACCCAACGAATGGCATCGACAACATTGCTCTTGCCACAGCCGTTCGGCCCAACAATTCCGGTAATCCCTGGCATAAAATTGAACACTTCTTTTTTTGCGAAAGATTTGAAACCAAAAATTTTCAACTTCTCCAGATACACATTATCCCCAATTCTTGAATTACAGTTTTAAATTATTACTCAAAAATGTATTAAAAAATGTTTGTCATTTTAAGACAATTATCATTAAAAGTCAAGCCTTTTTTACCGATTAATACTTGCATTGCAAAATTTCTCTTGACTTTGCCTGTGATTTTAATTAGATTCAGTGCGCAAAAATCAACTCAATAATTTTACAATTATCGCATTTAGACGCAGCCAGGATGGAAACTGAAAGATCATTCCGAATTTTTACTATTCCAAATATACTCTCATTCTTAAGAATCGCTTTAATTATTCCATTAGCTATTTTTATCTGGCATGATAATTTATGCGGGACTATAATTGTCTTAATTATTGCCACAGCATCAGATTTCCTTGATGGGAAAATTGCCCGCCACTTAAACCAAATTACTGAAGTCGGAAAAATGCTCGATCCGATAGCAGACAAGCTTTCAATCGGAACGATATTGATTGTTCTCATGTACAAAGACCGGGTTCCGTTCTGGCTTGTTTTAATCGTCGTCGGACGTGATATCGCGATCCTGCTTGCCAGCGTGGTTTGTTTTATTAGAAAAGATAAACTTGTCATTGCTTCAAATTTTATTGGAAAGATCGCGGTGAACGTTTTTGGATTAATGGTGCTATCATTCATTTTTGATGTTAAAATATTGCAGGATATTTTTGTCCCGTTATCCGTTATCTTTGTCCTCATCTCAAGCTATAGCTATCTCAAAAACTTTTTGCTGCTTTATAAAAACAGAACGGCATAAATCGTAACCCACCGTTAATCTTCAGGATTGATAAATACATATCCAGCCCCTCTCACGCTCTTGATATAGATTGGATTCGTCGGATCTGGCTCAAAATATTTTCGCAATCGGGCAATAAAATTATCGACCGTTCTTGTCTCAATTGCATTGTTCATCTCCCACACCTGCTTCAGAAGCTCCTGTCGCGACACGATTTTTCCTTTATGATCGATTAAATATCTCAGCACTAAAGCTTCAAGCTGAGTCAATTGAAACCGGTGTTCACCTGATTGGCAGGTCAGATCCTCAAAATTAATTTTATTATCGCCAAACTGATAATAGGGATGTTCAGCGATGACCGTTCGATACCACTTTTTGCGACGCAGCATTCGTTTGACACGCAGCAGCAGCTCCTTTAAATGAAATGGCTTGGTGATATAATCGTCGGCGCCGATTTCTAAGCCCTGAATTCGATCATCTGCCGCGGATAATGCAGTGAGAATCATGATCGGAATTTGCAGTGATTTTTCGCGCATCTTTTTTGCGACTTCAAAACCATCGTAGATCGGTAGCATAATATCCAAAATAACCAGGTCAAAACGATGCTTATCGAACAACTTCAGCGCTTCTTTACCATCGCGAGCAACCATCACTTCATAACCTTCTTCGGACAAATTAAATTCGAGACCAACTGCCAGAGTTTCTTCGTCCTCGACGACAAGAATTTTGCTCCCCTGCAAAATTACATTGCTATTGACATCATTTTGGTCGTTCACTTCGTTTCTTCCTTTTAATTGTTTGCTTTAATAGCTGATTCGTGAAGCGCTTTTTTGCTCTTTTATAAATTGGAAGCTCGATTTGAATTGTTGCCCCAGTATTTCTTCCTGAGCTTATCGCATGAACTTTTCCGCCATGAAATTTAACAATTTCTTTCACGATATATAAACCCAAACCAGTTCCCTTTACGCTGGGC